>WRFI01000073.1 GCA_009778875.1 Propionibacteriaceae bacterium
TATGACGCCGTTCGAGCCGCACAACAGGCGGGTTTCGACGCCGCCAAGCCGGGCGCCAGGTTCATGGACATCCACAAGGCGGCCGTTGAGGTGCTGGCCAGGACGTTCGAGAGCTGGGGCATCCTGCCCGTCAGCGCCGCCGAGGCCCTGGCTGACGACGGCGGGCAGTGGCGCCGCTGGATGGTGCACAACACCAGCCACATGCTGGGCCTGGACGTCCACGACTGTGCCCACGCCCTGCGCGAAAACTATCGCGACGGCGAGCTTGCGCCGGGCATGGTGTTGACCGTTGAGCCGGGCGCCTATTTCAAGGCGTCAGATCTGGCCGTCCCCGAAGAACTGCGCGGCATCGGTGTGCGCATCGAGGACGACATCGTCATCACGGAGACGGGCTGCGAAATCTTGAGCGACGCGCTGCCCCGCGAGGCCGACGACATCGAAAACTGGATGGCCGCGCTACTCAAGTAGTCACCTTCCTGCACACGTCCAGAAGACCACCCCGTCAGTCGCTTCGCGACTGCCACCCTCCTGAGGAGGGGAATTTTGGCTTAGATTATGAATTGGTCGATGTAGCGCTTCGACAGGGCCAGCGAATCGAGGATGCGCTGGCGCGACGACTCGTAGGCGCGGTCTTCGACCTCGATGCAGACGGGGCCGTCATAGGCGACATCGTTTAGGGCCGAGATGAACCCGCCCCAATCAACGTCGCCCAGGCCCGGCAGCTTGGGCGTCATGAAGTCGAGCGGGTAAGCCAGCAAGCCGACCTGGTCGAGCCGGCGGCGGTCGAGGTGGATGTCTTTGATGTGGACGTGGAAGAGCCGGTCTTTGAAGTCGTAGATCGGGGCGATGTAATCCATGGTTTGCCAAACGAAATGGCTCGGATCGAAGTTAATCCCCAGCGCGTCGGAGTTGAGCAGGTCGAAAATGCGCCGCCACAGACTCGGGCTGGTGAACAGGTTCTGGCCGCCGGGCCACTGGTCGGGGCCAAACAGCATCGGGCAGTTTTCGATTCCAACGCGCACGCCGGCCGACTCCGCGTGGGCGAGAATTGACGGCCAGACCTTCTTGACCAGGTCAAGGTTGTCTTCGACGGACAAACGCTGGTCGCGTCCGATGAAAGTCGTGACCAGGTTGACGTCCAGCGCGGCGCTGGCGTCGATCAGCTTGTGCAGGTGGTCGATGGCGCCCTGGCGCGCGTCGAGATCGGCCTGCAATGGGTTCGGGTAAAAGCCGAGAGCCGAAATGGCCACACCCTGATCGTTGCAGCGATCCTTGATGTCAATGAGGCGGGACGAGTCCAGGGCATCGACGTCGATATGGGTGACGCCCGCGTAGCGGCGCTCCCCGGCGCCCTTTGGCCAGCAGGCCAACTCGACGCATTGGAAGCCCTGGGCATGGGCCGTATCGATGACCTCTTCGAACGTCCAGCCATCCAAAATGGCGCTGACAAATCCGATTTTCATGATGCGCTCCTATTCGCTGGAACAGCCACGACGCGGCCGGTTTGCGATGAATCCTGGCAGGCGAAAATGGCCCGCATGGTGGCCAAGGCCACCTCGGCTGGCACGGGGGACGGCAAGCCCAGGCGGATGGCGTCCACGAAAGCGTCGACTACCCCGGAAGCCCTCTGGTTGTCGTTCGTCTGGATCGGTTCGACGGCGTGGCGTTCCGGTTCAGCGCCCGGACGCTGAACGATCACCTGGTATTCGGGGTCGCCGAAAACGGTGATGATGCCCGACCGTCCATAAAGGACGGTCGAATTATCCTCGGGCCCGTGGTAGCTCCAACTGGCGGTCATTGTGCCGACAGCCCCGTTGGACAGGGTGTAGATGGCGATGGCGTTGTCGTCTACCGGTATCAGGTTGCCGGCAGGGTCCACCTTTTCCAGCGTGCAGACCTTGGCGGTGACCTCGACAACCTTCGCGCCGGTCAAGAAGTTCAGCAGATCGGTCTTGTGGACGCCCAGATCGCCGATGGCGCCCATCGTGGTCTGCTTTGCGTCGAAGAACCACGTGCTGGGGCCGGGGTCGACGCTCCAGGTTTCTGGGCCGCCGTGGCCGAAAGTGGTGCGGAAACTCACCAAATCGCCGATGGCGCCGCCTCGGAAAAGATCGCGGGCCAGTATGTGCGCCTTGACGAATCGCTGGTTGTGGTCAAGCATCAGCAGCCGATCGCTGCGGGCGGCCGCCTCTGTGATGCGCTCGCAGTCGTCCAAACTGGTGGCCATGGGCTTTTCCAGAAGCACATGCTTGCCGGCGCTGAGGGCCGCAATGGCGATTTCGGCGTGAGTGGCGTTCGTGGTGCAGATGCTGACGGCATCGATGGCCGGATCGGCCACCAGGTCGTTCCAGGAGTCGTAGACGATGGCGCCCGGGTGAGGGTCAGCGACCTGGTGGGCGCGGGCGTTGGACAGATCGAAGAAACCCGCCAGATGCGACCACTGGTTGGCGGCATATTCGGGGATATGACGTACCTGGGAGATCTTTCCGCACCCGATGATTCCGATGTTGAATTGGCTCATGGCTGTTCCTTCTCCACGACCGGTTTGGACAGTGCGTCCCCTGATAGCCGCCCGACAGCGGCAGCTGCGTTGACCTCGGCATCCGATTGCGAGGTGTCAGCCTCATCCAGTGCCGGGCCTGTAGGCACGTCGGATGTGACCGGCCTTCGGCGGAAACGTTCGCGGAGGCTCGGGCCAGCTGTCTGGACGAGAATCACCAGAATCAAGACCAGGCCCTGGAAGGTGTTTTGGATGTCCGGGCCGAGTGCGGGGATGCTCACGATAATGAAGACGACCGTGGCATACGACAGGGCGCCGAACAACACGCCCAACACGTTGCCGCGGCCGCCGGCCATGGCAATGCCGCCCAACACCACCGCGGCGATGGAGTAAAGCTCAAAGGACATTCCGGACGTGGCGGGGGTCACGTTGCCCACTTTGCAGGCCTGGATGATGGCGGCGACGCCAACCAGCAGACCTGTCACGATGAAAACCGACGCCCGAACGCGCTGCACTGAAACGCCAGCCAAACCGGCGGCCTTGGCGTTCGAGCCGACGGCATAAACGGACTTGCCGTACTTGGTCTTTGTGGCGATTAGGACGAACAGAATAAGTACGACGATGAAAAGAATTGACACATACGGTATGGCGAAAGAGCCAAGCTTGATCGAACCCGTGCCGAACTGCATCCGCAGCCAGTTGTAGCCCGGCTTTGTGCTGTCCAGGGCAAACTGGCTGGACGGCGACCCCGTGATGGTCGGCGGGATCAGGCGCACGGCCCAAAGTGCCAGCGACCGGAATATCAGCATTGTGCCCAGCGTCACAATGAAAGGCGGTATTTTGGCATAGGCCACCAACACGCCGTTGATTGCGCCGAGCAGCGCGCCCGTGGCCAAGGCGGCCAAGATTGTGAGCGGCACGCTGCCCGTCAAATTGAAAACGAGACTTGTCACGCCGGCCGTCAGCACCATGCCCGAACCGACCGAAAGGTCGATTTGGCCGGTGATGATCACCAGCGCCTGGCCGATCGCCATGCTGCCCACGATGACGGTGTTTTGGCTTGACAGGATTGCCGAAATGTGCCCGGCGTTGAACGTCTTGCCGGTGGCCTCGATGGTGATCGCATAGATGATCAGCAACACGATGAAGACGAAAATGTAGCTGTGGTTGCGCCAAAGCGACGATAGAGCTCCCAACGGGTCAAATGAGCGCTTCTTTTCCATGTGTCGTCAGCTCCTCGTGTCGATTGCATTCGTGGCGTACGCCATGACGTCATGTTCATTGATGGCGTCGTGCGGCAGGTCGGCGACCACGGAGCCGCCGTACAGCACGACACACCGATCGGAGACCTTTTGGATTTCCGGTATTTCCAGGGTGTTGATCACGATCGTCTTTCCCTTGTCGGCCAGGTCCAGGATCAGCTTGTAGATATCTTCCTTTGCCCCGACATCCACGCCCTGGGTTGGGTTGTCGAACAGCATGATGTCGGCCTCCGTGTTCAGCCACCTGGCCAGGAACACCTTTTGTTGATTGCCGCCAGACAAGCTGTTGATGCTCATGTCGGGGTTGTCGGCCTTGATGCCAAGCATCTGACCGAGCGGGTCGTAGCGTTCGAGTTCTTGGCGCTTGATGATGTAGGGGGGCCAAAACGCCAGGCAATGTTCGGCCAAATAGACGTTCTCCAGCACCGAAACGTCGGGAATGACGGAGTTTTCTTTCCGGTTCGTCGGCAGCATGCCGACGCCGTGGCGGGCGAACGCGCCGATGCTGCCCGTGACCCGTCTGCCGTCCACTTCGATCGTTCCCGACAGTGTGGGGAACGCTCCGAACATGGCCTGCAGGAGTTCGCTGGCGCCGCAGCCGGCCAGGCCCGTCAGGGCGACGATTTCGCCCCGGCGCACCGTCAGGCTGACATCAGTAAACGCAGCGGAGGAAAGCGAGTTCACCTCGAGGACGACGTCACCGAGCGGGCGCGGGCGGTAGTCGGCCGCCGTGCCGCCGTGTTCGCCGACCATGTCGCGGGTGACGGTTAGTGGCGTGGTGCTCGCGATAGAACCCTGGCTGACGAGTTGGCCGTTGCGCAGGACGGTGTATGTGTCAGCGATTGCAAAGATTTCTGGCATTTTGTGTGAGACGAAGATGACCGCTTTGCCATTGGCTGTCAGTTGCCTGATCAGAGCAAACAGGTGGTCGATCTCGTCGTTGCCGAGCGCCGTCGTTGGCTCGTCGAAAACCATTAGCTTGGCATCCATGTGCAAGGCTCGGCAGATTTCCAGCATCTGTTTCTGGCCCGTTTTCAGGTCGGACACCTTGGCTGTCGGATCGATATCGACGTCGAAACGCTCAAACAGAGCTTGGGTTTCGGCCAGCATCTGATTGCGCTTGAGGATTCCCAGCGGGTAGGTCAGCTCGTGATTGAAGAAGATGTTTTCGCTGACCGTCAAGTCATTGATGATATTGAGTTCTTGGTGGACGAAGGAAATTCCGGCGGATTCCATTTGGTTGATCGAAGCGTCATGATAGGTGATTCCGTCGAACACGATGGTGCCGGCATCGGTCGGCAGCACTCCCGCCAGAATGTTCAGCAGGGTCGATTTTCCCGCGCCATTCTCGCCGAGCAGGGCATGGACCTGGCCCGTCTCGACCGTCAGGTCGACGTCATCCAAGACCAGGTTGCCATCGAAGGATTTCGATATTCCGGTCATCTGCAAGATGCTCATGGGTCACCTATTGTTGGCTGCCTCATGGCGTGTCATCACGCCATGAGGCAGCGTCGTCATGCCACTAGGGCGTAATTAGCCGGTGAAACCGGGGTACTGGGCCGCGTTGGTCTTGTCGACGATGAACGTCGGTTCGTAGGCGCCGTCGCCGACCTTGAACGTCCAGTCGCCGCCGCTCAAGTAGGTGACCATGTAGTCGATTGCCGACTGCATCATCTTCGGTGTGAACGACATGCTCATCAGGCCGTCGAAGTACTGATCCGCGATCGGCGAGAGCGCGGTGTCATTGCCCAGCATGACGTCATAGAGCTGCTGCATGCCGCCAACGGCTGACGTGTAGACGTTCAGGTTTTGCAGGGCTTGCTTGGTGGCAGAATCCAGGGCGTTGCCTTGCAGCAGGTTCAGGAATCCCAAGGTCATTCCGTCGTCCATCGAGAAGACGTAGAGGTTGCCGTCGGTTGGGCTCTTGACGATGTCGGGCAGCGATTGTTCCAGGTACTGAGAGCCGGTGTCGGCGCTCCAGTTGCAAACGACCTTGTAGTTGGCCGTCAAGGTGTTGATCTGGTCCTGCGTCCAGGTTTCGGACGTGCTGTAGGTCTGGCCGGTTGCCTGATCCTGATACGTGCGCGTGCCGAGCAGGAATTGCTCGAAGCCCTCCTGGCGGCGCTGGCTGACGGTGCCATTGTCACCGATCAGTGTGACCAGAGTCGAGCCGGGCTTCATGCCGTTCTTCTGCAGCCAATAGGCGATACCAGCACCGACTGCCCAGTTGTCACCGGAGTAGTTGAGGATGGCGGAGGCATCGGGGCCGGTGATAATCCGGTCGAACGAAATGAACGGGATGTTTGCGGCGATCAGGGCTTCTTGGCCTGACTTCGCGGAATCATCCAGCGCCATGAAAACGACGCCAGCCGCGTCGCCGTTGGCGATGATGGTGCTGACGAGGTCATTTTGAGCATCGCCGCTGGAGGCGGCCATGTATTGGGCCTTGAACTGGCCCTGGGCAGTGATGTCGTCGACCTTCTGTTGCGCGTAAGCGCCGGCCTGGGCGGTCCAGCCATGATCTGGGGTCGGACCCAGGACGTAGATCGTGTTACCAGGGCCTTTTGGACGGTCGTTGGTGGTGGCAGTACTGCTGCTGCCCGTGTCACTGGTTGTTGGCGTAGAGCCACCACCACTTGTGCCGCAGGCTGTCAGGGCGAATGCCAAGAGCAAACCGAACGCGCCCGCTAGCATCTTTCTCATAGAATCTCCTTTCGTTTGTGGTCCCCAGGCCTACGCCCAGAGGCTGTGCGTCATCGCATCGCACTCACCGTCATCAGAGTCTTCCGCATTGTGGGTGGACGGACTATGCTTTCATTCAGCATAACAATTCCAAATTACGGAGTGCAATAGCCACAATTATGTTCTTTTCGGCATAAAAGAAGCGGAGAAATGCCTGTGAGTGACATAAAACATTACAAGCAGCCGCCGCATGCGCGTCTCTTGGTACCCGCCCTTGTCAGGATGTCCGACCACGCCGTGATAATGAGCGTCATCTTGCAGTTGATCGCCTCAAATGCCGCCACCACCCGCCCCCAACTGGCCGAAGCGACGGGTTTGGCGCGGTCGACAATCGCGGTTTGCCTGGCCGCTCTTGAGCAGCGCGGACTGATCGAGTCGGCGGGGGCAATGATCACCAACGACACGCGCGGGCGGCCGGCCGAGCACATGACGATCAGCGCCAATGCGGGGGTGGTGCTGGCGATTGACTTGACGCCCCACCACATTGGGGTGGCTCTCGCCCAGCTCGATCAAACGTTGGTGGACTTTCAGCGCATCACTTTTGTGCCAGAGGACCCGGAAGCCACGCTGGACGCGGCCATTGAACTTGCCCGCCAGACCATGGGGGGTGCGGGCATCGACGAATCGGCGCTGAGGACGGTCGTTGTCTCGTTCCCGGGCCCGGTTGACGTCAAGCTTGGCGTGCCGGTGCGTCCCCCGATCATGCCGGGGTGGGACGGTTTCCCGATAACTTCCTATCTGAGCGCCGAGTTCGGCTGCTCTTGTCACGTCGACAACGACGTCAACCTGATGGCCCTGGGGGAGGCGCGGGTGCTGCCCGACGACCAGTGCCCGTTGCTGGTGGTGAAGATCGGCACTGGTATCGGCGGGGGATTGGTGACGGCCAAGGGCGAGCTGCATCGCGGAGCGGACGGCGCGGCCTGCGACATTGGTCACCTGACCGTCCCCGGGGCGCAGGACGTGATCTGCTCTTGCGGCAACATTGGGTGTATTGAGGCCGTGGCATCGGCCGAGGCCATCACGAGAGAGTTCCGAGCCGCGACCGGCAACCCGGATCTCACCCAGACGGACCTGCGCCGGGCGGCCCGCACCGGCGACCCGGTGGCGATCAGGCTGATCCGCGACGCTGCCGCCAAGATCGGCGGCGTGGTCGCCTCGTTGGTGCACGTTTACAACCCGGCCCGCATTGTTGTGGCGGGGCCGCTGACGGAGGTGACGGACGACCTTTTGGCCGGCATCCGCTCGGTTGCCTATCAGAGGGCGCTTCCCCTGGCGACACGCAACCTGACATTGGCCCATTCCGTCATCGGCGAGATGGCGGGCATCGTCGGCGCCATCGTGCTGGGTATCGAATACGTCTTGTCGCCGGAAGCGCTTCAGTGAGATGCCGCTGATCGTCCGGCCACCGTCGTGACCACGATCGTCAACAGGGCACCCAGCAGCAGGGCGGCGTCCTCGCCCGGCGCCAGCAGGCCCAGCTGATCACCCAGGGTCGCGGCCGCCACCGGGACGCCCAACTGGGCCGCCGCCAGGACGGACAAGTTGAGGGGCTGCCTGACAAGGGCGGTGCTGGCGTGGGCCAGGATGGCCCCAACCGCCAACACCACGCCGAGCAGGATCATCGACGGGTGAGCGCCCAAGTCCCGCAGGTTCAACGACGCCCCCAACCACACAAAGAA
>WRFI01000074.1 GCA_009778875.1 Propionibacteriaceae bacterium
TCAACACGGTCACGCTCAACGCGCCCGTGTCCGGTACAGTAACCCTGCAGGTGGATGCCGATGACGTGGCAGCCATGGGCGGCAACGCTGGCTACACCGCCGGCAACATCGACAAAATCACCAACATTCCGTAGACCGGAAGGGCTGAGCGCCGGGTGCGGTACCAACCATGAGTACGAGGCGATAATTGGCGGGCCAGTATTGGTCACGCATTTCCAGCCTTGTCTGATTGGTGCCGCACCGGGTTCTTGCTTCGAGTTGGTTTGCGCTTATGGGCGCGGGGCTCGAGTTGCTGGGTTCACTGTTCGTTGACGTCCGTTTGCGGACGCACACCAGACAAGCGAGTCACCTGTCTTGGGTGTTGTGGAAGAGGTCTTTCCCTCGGGTGACGATGACCCCGAGGGACGGTGCCGGTCAGGGTAGCGGTCGCGCTGTCGGCAATGGTACGCAGGCTGATGGCCCAGGTGGTCCACGAGGTGTCTGGGCTGCCGAGGCAGGCCGCCCACAGTGAGCCGGCGATGTGCGAGGCTCAAAATGTGGCGCCGGATACCTTCTGCGCCGAGGCGAGGAGGCCGTCACGGGCGCTGCTCTGTAGACTGGAGGCAACTTCGTTATCCTTGAGGCTTAGTGAAGCTCCAACGACTTGGGGTTGCATCCAGCGGAAAGATTGAACACAATATGTGGCTGCGGTGGGCATGAGATATGGCAATGGTCGCAAAGCGTGTGACGATTGTTGATGTCGCCATGCGTGCCGGTGTGGCAGTTAGTTCTGCCTCGGCAGCCCTCAATGGTCGTCCTGGAGTTTCGCAGAAGACGCGGGAGCGAGTGCAGACCGCTGCAGCGGATCTCAGTTTCGTGCCCTCACTTCGTGCCCAGAGTCTCTCCTCCAAACACGCATTCGCGGTGGGGCTGGTTGTGCAGCGCAACTCGGATGTTCTTGAGTCGGATCCATTCTTCGGTGCGTTCATCGCGGGAGTCGAGACTGTATTGCCGCATTATGGGTATGCACTCGTGTTACATGTCGGTGCGGATCGAGAAGACGCGGCGTCTCGGTATCGGGGAATGGCCGCGAGCCGGCGGATCGATGGCGCCTTTCTGCTTGATCTGGAAGCTAATGATCCGAGGATCAAGCAGTTGCGCGATCTCGGGATGCCCACTGTTGGCATCAACGCGAACTCCGATGAGGCTTCGCTTGCTAGTGTCCGTCAAGACTCCGCACTTGCGATCAACAGCGCAGTTGATCACCTCGTTGGCCTTGGTCATCGTTTGATTGCGCATGTTTCCGGCTCGCCGCAGTATGTTCATTCCCAACAACGCATGCAGGCATGGAGAACGTCACTGGAGCGCTGGGCCCTACCACCTGGTCCTCTTGTTCAGGGGGACTTTACCTATGACGGGGGGCAACGTGCGGCTGATGTCCTTGTCCAGTGTCGCGATCGGCCGACGGCTGTCATATGCGCGAATGACCTCAGCGCAGTAGGGCTCATCAGACGTCTTCAAGACCTCGGTTTGGACGTGCCAGCAGACATATCGGTCGTTGGGATAGACGGGATTGAGTTGGGAACGTATCTGCGGCCATCACTCACGACGGTACGCACGGCACCTCATTTGTTGGGCGAACGCGCCGCACAACTGCTGCTGGACATCATCCACGGACAACCCGTGGTCGACGTAGAGATAACACCAGCCGAGTTAGTGTTGCGTGAGTCTACGGGCGCTGCTCCTACGGAGGCCGTCTGAGCACTACCGGAGGGCAAGCCCAGAATATGGTTCCCGACCCTTCCTCGCGCCGGTTGGTGGCGACGCAGGCAGAAACTGGGCGAGGTCATCCACGGCGTCTTCCAAGCGGGACTGCCCAAGCAGGAGGTTCAACGGTGGTATCAATCAGGGCGGCCCTGATGCCATTACACATTGTACAATCGTATCAACACACTGGGCCGACCTGGAGAAGCACAGATGAAGACAACAACGGAGACCATTTGCATGGCGGACGGCCAGTTGATCCAACTGGCCCGCTTTGTGCCGGACGTTGAGCCGGTGGCCGTGATTCAATTCGTCCACGGGTTTGGCGAGCACATCGGCATGTACAAGAATCTCGGCCAATACTTCGCCGACAACGGCATCGCGTTCGTCATTCACGATCAGCGCGGGCATGGTGAAATGCCGGACAAGACGGTGGAAGACCGCAAGCGGGCTTGGGGGGTTGCCCGTTACGTCAACCTGCTGACCGATATCACCGAAATCCGTCGCCGCATAGCCGACTGGTACCCGGGGTTGCCGGTGACGCTGGCGGGATTGTCAATGGGCGGCAATATCGTCGCGAACTATGCCGAGCGAATTGGCCAGCGGCCCTATGCCAACCTGGTTATCGAGTCGCCCTGGCTGCGGCTGGCGAAGCCGATGCCGGAACCCGTCACGGCCTTCGCCCGCGCGGCCGGCCAGGTGTTTCCGAACTTCACCATATCGTCCCGCCTGAAGATAGACGCGGTGTCGCGCGATGTGGCAGAGACCACCAGGATGACGCTCGACAAGCTTTATCACGACCGCATTTCCTTCAAGCTTTACAGCCAAGTGCTCGACGCCGGTGAATACGCCATCGCGCATGCCTCCGAAATTGAACTGCCGACCTTGCTGTTGGACGGCACCGGCGACCAAATCGTCAGCGTCCAGGCAATTCGCGAATTCGCCGCCAACGCTGGGCCGAACCTGGTTTTCAAGGAGTTTGACGGCGGCTATCACGCCTTACACCAAGACATCGTCAAAGACGAAGTTTTGGCGACGATTCTGGAGTTTTGCCTGCCGGTGGTGGCCCCGCCGGTCGAGGAAGAGTGGGTAGAAGAAATGCCGCAAGAAGACACGCTGGCATTCCAAATCCTGGCGATGGATGACGACGGGTCGCAGCTGCCGCCCGACCGCTACACCAACACGATAGCCGACAAATGATCGATGTATTCGGGCTTAGGCCGCGACAGGTTGCGATGGCCGATT
Source organism: Propionibacteriaceae bacterium (assembly GCA_009778875.1). Lineage (GTDB taxonomy): Bacteria > Actinomycetota > Actinomycetes > Propionibacteriales > Propionibacteriaceae > WRGV01. The sequence continues at coordinate 2,989 of WRFI01000074.1, forward strand.
TCAAACGCCAGTTCATTGCGCACCGCGGGCTGTTTGACAATAGTGAGGATTACCCCGAAAACACGTTGTCCGCTTTCCGGCGGGCCGTCGACGCGGGTTTCGGAATTGAGCTGGATGTTCGGCTGACCAAGGACGGTCAGCTCGTCGTCGCCCATGACGACAGCCTGCAGCGAATCTGCGGCGAGGACGTCGATATCGCTGACCTGACCTATGAGGAACTCAGCCGGCGTCGGATATTTTCGTCCAGTCAAGCGATACCGCTCTTCACGCAGGTGCTGGCGGTGGTGGACGGGCTGGTGCCGCTGGTCGTCGAGGTGAAGCAGTCGAGCCGGACGAACCAGACATGTCAGGCCACGGCCGATCAGCTTCGCCACTATCGCGGCCGGTACTGCGTCGAATCGTTTGACCCCCGGGTGTTGCTGTGGTTCAGGCGGCATCGCCGGGCGGTGCTTCGCGGCCAGTTGTCCGGCAGTTTCGAGGGGGAGAGCGCTGGCAGCCGGATGCTTGACGCGTGCCTGAAAAACATGGTTTTCAATATCATCACCTGGCCGGATTTCATTGCCTACGAATGGCAGAAAGCCGATCGTTTCGCCGTCAAGGCGTGGAAAGCGATTCTGCGGTGCGCAATGGTCGCCTGGACGGTGCGCTCACCGGCCGAATTGGCTGCCGCCGCCCGCAATTTCGACGTCTTCATCTTCGATAGCTTCATGCCGATTTGACGCGGCAGTCAATGGAGAACGCTCCGCACGAGCGCCATCACCCAATCCATCACGCCGAGCCCCACCACGAGGATGATCGAAACCACCAGCATGGTAGTGACCAGGCTACCTGTGCGCTCCCACATGATTCCGGCCACGGTCTGGGAGACCGGCGGCGCCCAGCCGGCACGGCCAAGCATTGAACGGCGGTCACCTTTCGACAGCGTCCGGCCAAGATCCGGGTCGTTCCAGTCGACGAGTTGCCAGTCGATCGCCCGGAGCTGCCTCCAAGACGCGATCGTTATCATCAAGATAGCGACTGAGGTGAGCGTGGCAAGGATCATGACGACGACCCAAAACGCCGAGCTGAACAGTGACAACATCGAGAGAAGAACTGCGACAAGGACGGCAACGAAAAGGCGGCGCCAGACTACCCAGCGACCACGTAGCCGTGTCGCTTCCATGGTTGCCGGGCTTGGAACATATGCCGACACAGATGGTGGCGTTGCCACACCTGACGGCCATTCGGGTGGCAGGAACTCAGGCTGTGTCAATTCGCTCCTATCGTCGTCAGATCCCGATAGTCAGGTTAGTCGAATCGCCCCTTGCCCAGTCCCAGACCCGCAGGTAGGCGCCACGCGCCACAGCGGGATTCACATCAAAGACCAGGGTGAACGACACAGGCGGCTGATTGGGCAGCACCTGCATACTCCCTGGCCAGTACGTGCTGTAGGGGTAGGGCGACGGGGTCGCTGGAGCCGGCGACAAGCTGGCTGTCCTGTTTTGCAGATCGCAATTGACGGTGCCGGTATTGTCCACAAACTGGAAGGCCGAATCAGACGATCCGAGGCCCACCGGAATGTCGCCTATGTACTGAATCTCAACCGAAACGATCACAAAGACGCCCTTGGCCGGTTTGCCGTGCAATGACTTCTCCAGGAGCGCTGGCTGGGGCACCCTGAAGCGCATGGTTGAGGTATCAGCCGCTTGGCCGACCGGGGCCGAGGATGCTGGTGGGAAGGGCGCCTTGGGCGCCGGTGCACCAATCGGACGGTAGCACATGTTCAACGGAATCGGATCGTAATCCCAGTCGCTCACAGGTGGCACATAGCGAGGCATCAGGAAGTGAAGTATGAGTACGACCGCCAGCGCGCTCACACCAAGTATCACCGCCAACCAGGCCAACACCTTGCCAACTCCCCACACCGGGCGCGACGCCACACCCGAGGGGCCGCCAGGCGGCTGATACCCAGGCAATGTCACATCACTCCGATCAGTAGTCAGCGAAGATCACATTCTACATTCTGCTTTGTGAAGAGCCCCTTTGGCTTCGACCCGCGTCATTGGGTGCGCTCGGGCCGGCTGGAGCCCGCCGCGGCAGTTTTCGCCGTCAAACCGAGGATGAGGACGCCGGCGGCGATTGCCACAATGCCGGCCGCGCGCCACAGTGTCAGGTGTTCACCCAAAAGGACGATGCCGAGAATCGTGGCCGTTGCCGGTTCTGAAAGATTTAAGGTTGTGGCGGCGGCAGCCGACGTGCCCGCCATGCCGGCGACGTTCAGCGTGTAGGCGACTGCCATCGTCACCACTGCCAGCCACGCCACGACGGCGATCCCGCGCGGGCTGGCGACCCATTGGGTATCCGTCAAGGCCAGCGCCGGGAAGGCCATGACGGCGCCGACGGTCATGATGGACGCGGCCGCATCAAGGGGATGCCAAGAATGCTGCAGGAGCCATTTGACGCTGACGGCGAGAACCGCGAAGCAGGCGCCCGCCACCAGGGATTCCAAAATGCCGAAGGGATGTATGACATCTTGGCCGTCAGACGACCACGACAGTGCCACCACTCCCGCCACGCCGATGATCGTGGCGATCAGCCACCAGATGCCCGGCCGGTGCTTGAGGACGACCCACTCGATCAGGCCGGCCAGCATCGGCGCGGAACCCAACGCCACCATGGTGCCCACCATGACGCCGTTGCTGCGTGTGCCGTTGAAGAACACCGCCTGGTATGCCATGACAACGCCCGCCCCGGCGACGACGGCCACCGCTGCCCCGATGGACGGGCGTCCGCGCGGCCAGTGACCGGTGCGCACGCGATGGGCGATCAGCCCGACGACGCCGAGCAGCAGCCCGCCGAACGCCAAGCGGGCCGACCCCACCGAGAGCGAACTGGCGGCGGCCGGCGCCAGGGCGCGGGCGGTGCCCGTCGTCCCGAATAGCAGGCCGGCACAGACCACCAGGAGGGCATATTTCACGGTGCAATTCTTTCACCAAACGCGATGCCTCGCGGGCGGTGTGCGAAAATTGGGCAGTGACTTCAATTGTGTCTCTGACCACATACCCGGTCAGCCTGCCCCTGCTACGTCCCTTCGTGACGGCCGTCCGGCGGGCCGAAACGATCGACGTCATGATGGTCGAAGTCCGAGACGCGGCGGGACGCGTCGGGCTGGGTGAGGCGGTCACCGGTGTCGTCACCGGCGAGACGGCCCAATCGGTGAGGGCCGCCATTGACGGGCCGCTGGCCACCCGGGTGGTGGGACGAGAACCCGATGACCTTTGCGCGGCCGGACAGCTGCGAGCCGTCGCCCCCGGCGCGGCGGCCGCCCGAAGCGGCGTCGATTGTGCCGTGCACGACCTGGTGGCACAGGCGCGCGGCGTGACGATGGCGGCACTGCTCGGCGCGACGACGCACCGCGTGCGGACTGACATGTCTTTGTCGGCCGATGAGCCCGCCGCCATGGCCAGCCTGGCTGAGGGGTACGTCAACCAGGGTTTCGACACCTTGAAGCTCAAGGTCGATCAGCATCATGACGCGCTGGCTGTGATCTCGGCGGTGCGGGCGGCCGTCGGTCCCCAGGTTGCTTTGCGGGTTGACGCCAACCAGGCGTGGACGCCAGCTCAGGCGATCGCCTTCATCCGGGCCTGCGAGGACGGCGGATACGCGCTGGAGTTCGTCGAGCAGCCCGTCGCCGCGGCGGACATCACCGGCCTGGCGGCGGTCAGGGCGGCCACCAGCACCCCGATCATGGCCGACGAGTCGGCCAAAACCGCGGCGGACGTCGCCCGCGTCATTGAGGCGGGGGCGGCTGACCTCATCAGCGTCAAGCTCGCCAAATGCGGTGGTCTGGCCGAGGCGAAAGCCATCATCGGCCGGGTTCACGCGGCTGGTTTGGGCGTCATCATCGGGTGCATGATGGAGAGCCCCGTGGGTGTCGCCGCGGCCGCTGCGCTGGCGGCGGCCACCGCACCTGGGCAGACCCACGACCTGGACGCCCCGCTGTGGCTGGCACCCTCGGTTCAAGCGGAGTTCGCCGGTCAGGCCCGGTTCAGCGGGCCAAATATCGACCTTGACGGCCGTGCTTGTATCCAGGCTTGAGCAAACCGGGCGCCAGTGCGGCAAACAGGCACACTGCCAACCCAAGCATTCCGACGATCGCACCGGCTGGGAACGTCCCGGCCAGTGACCCGCCCGTCGCAACCTGCACCGTGACAATGACGGGGGTGTTCGGCGCCACGGGGCCTGTTGGGGCGACCGTCGAAGCGGACGTCACCGTCACCGGAAAGCTGGCCGTTTGAGTCAGGCCCGTGTCGGTGTAGCTCAGGGCAATGCTCTGGGTGCCGACCGTGCTCAAGACCGCACCGGCGCCCGGTTGGTTCGTCACATCGGCGGTGACGTCTTTCGTCGACCCGTCCGTGTACGTCGCCGTCACCCTCATGCCCGCAAGGCTCAACGCGTCCCCCTGCACGTAGGCGGTTTTGGACGGCGGTGTCGTCACGGCAAGCGATTGAAGGTCGGGCGTCACGTAGTAGACGTCCACCAGCGGGGGTTCTGAGCAGCACCCGACCGGCCCCACCGCCCGCATCGCATAGACGTAGAGCAGCCGGGTGGACGGGTCGAAAGCTGAGCCCGCGATCCACTGATTGGCGGCAGTGGCGGTGTTGGGCAGGTCCATTTTTGTCATTGAGGACGGCGTGACATCGTAGCCGGGAATTTGCCCCGTGGCGGCCGCGCCCAATGTCGGATAGTCGTAGAAATACCAGACGTTTTCATAGTTCGGATTCCAGATGTTGCCGCCAAAATCATAGGCAACCCGGCCGATGCTCTGTCGGGTGAAGGTCACGTAACCCTGTTGCCCTGGCAGGTCGATGAAAACCCCGCTGCCCACCCGGTCACCATAAGTCCAGTAGCCCAGCCACGGTGAGGCGGGCTGGGCGCCGGTGGCGGGTTGCCGGCCGACCAAGTAATTGCCGTCCCTGGTTGCCTGGCCGACGGTGGTGCCGTACTGGGCCCACAGGTAGCTGAAAATCGGCTGCTCGGCCATCGTCGAACCGGACGGCCCCGAGACGTCGACGGCCGCCAGCGCCGGCCCGGGGCTGTTGGCGGCGGAATAGTTGTTGCCGCCGAAACCCAGGCCGATTGTCTTGCCGCCGGTGTATTGGTCGGCGA
>WRFI01000075.1 GCA_009778875.1 Propionibacteriaceae bacterium
GGCGGCGTGGTTCGCCAACGCCTTCGACCAGATCGTCAGGAACGTTTCGACGGCCGTGCTTGGCAAAGACCACGTCGTCCGGCTGACGGTCGCGACTTTGTTGGCCGAGGGCCACATGCTGCTGGAGGACGCGCCCGGCACGGGTAAGACGTCACTGGCGCGGGCACTGGCCGGCACGGTGGCTGGCACCAACAAGCGCATCCAGTTCACGCCCGACCTGCTACCCACTGACGTCACCGGCGTCACGGTCTACGACCAGCGCCGCGGCGAGTTCGAGTTCCGTCCCGGCCCCATCTTCGCGTCCATCGTGTTGGCCGACGAGATCAACCGGGCCAGCCCCAAGACGCAGTCGGCGCTGCTGGAGGTCATGGAAGAAGGCCAGGTGACCATCGACGGCGTCACGCGCCCGGTGGGCCGCCCATTCATGGTGATAGCCACGCAGAACCCGATCGAACAGGCGGGCACATATCGTCTGCCCGAGGCCCAGATGGACCGCTTCTTGATGAAGACCTCCATCGGTTACCCCGACCGCGCCAACATGGTCGAGATCCTGGGCGGCGCCACCATCAAGAACCGCGCCGCCACCGTCGGCCCAATCATCAACACCCAGTCCGTGGCCGACATGGCCGACTTGGGTGCCACTGTGCACACAGCCGCGGCCGTGCTCGATTACGTGGCGGCGTTGGGCGAGGCGTCCCGGCTGACGCATGAGACCCGTATCGGCATCTCGACGCGCGGCGTGCTGTCCATGGTGCGCGTGGCCAAGGTGTGGGCGGCCTCGCAGGGCCGGGAGTATGTCACGCCCGACGATGTCAAAGACCTGGCCACCCCGGTGTGGCAGCATCGCCTGGTGCTCGACCCGGACGCGGAGTTCGGCGGCGTCACGGCGGAGAAGATCATCTCGCGCCTGCTGAACGAGGTGCCGGTGCCCTCTATGGCTGGCGGAGCCGCGCCGGCCTGGAAAGGTGGCGCATGAGTCTTGCCACGGTACTCGCCCCCCGTCGGGTCAAAGAATGGTCCGCCACCCGCTGGCAGGACGCCGCGCCGCTGCGCGCCAAGCTAAGCCCGGTCTTCGGCGTCATTCAGCCAGCCGGGTGGGTTTGCCTTGCTGCGGCGGTGGCCTGCCTGGCGGTTGGCTATCTGCTGGGCTGGGCCGAACTAATAGCGGCCGGAGTGTTCCTGGCCGTTATCGTCGTCATCGCCGCGGTGTTCATCATCGGGCGGCAGTCATACGCCGTCAACGTCGATTTCTCGCGCCTGCGCGTACGGGTCGGCGACATCGCCGAGGCGGGCCTGACCATCTCGAACACCGGGCCGCGGTCGTTGTTGCCATGTACTTTTATCGTGCCCGTCGGCAAAGGTTCCGACGCTTTCTCCGCGCCACGCCTTAAGCCATCCGAGCAGCATTACGAGTCGTTCCGGGTACCCACCCACAAGCGACAGGTGATACCGGTGGGGCCGGTACGGTCGTCCCGCGGCGACGCTCTCGGCCTGCTGAAGCGCGAGGCCAATTGGACAGATGTCTGCGAATTGTTCGTGCACCCCTTAACCGTCTCCCTCGGCGACTCGTCCACCGGTTTTCTGAAGGACTTGGAGGGCAGCCCGACCGACGCGCTCACCAGTTCTGACATTGCCTTTCACGCCCTGCGCGACTATGTCGTCGGCGACGACCTGCGGCACGTGCACTGGCGCACGTCGGCGCGCATCGGCAGGCTGATGGTGCGGCAGTTCGAGGAGACCAGGCGTTCGCACACCGTCGTGTGCCTATCGATGTCGCCCGAGGATTACGCCACGGACGACGACTTCGAATTGGCTTGTTCGACGGCGGCCTCGCTGGCGCAGCAAGCCATCCGGCAAGAGCACGCGGTGACCATCTATGTGCCGGGGAAGACATTGAACACAACGACCGAGCAGATGATGCTGGATGATTGCTCGCGCCTGGAGTTCGGCGGCGCCTGCGACCCCGTGACGCTGACGGCCGCCACCGCCGCCCAACGGTCGCTCGACACGTCCGTCGCCCTCGTGGTGACGGGCGGCCAGATCGCGCCCGACCGGCTGCACACGGCGCTGTCGCGGTTCTCGGTCGACGCCTACAAAGGCGCCATCCGGTGCGCGGTGGGGCAGACGCCCGCGCGCAACGCTATCGGGGGCAACCCGGTGGTGACGGTGGGCAGGATGGACGATTTGCCGGCGGCCGTTAGAGGACTGGGTGACTGAGATGGCGCGAACGAAGACAACCACCGGTTACCCGTCTACCTCAAGGCAGGTGACGGCTGACGGTGTCGTCGTGGCCTTGATGCTTGCCGTCGGCCTGGCCGGTTTCTGGCCCGTCTTTGCGGGAGCCTCGTTCATCCGTCCCGCCGTGATCGGCTTGGTGGCAGGCGCCGTCGTCGCGCTCTTCGGAAAGTGGTGGCGCTGGCCGGCCGGTGTCGTCGCGCTGGGCACCATCGTGGCCTACTTGGTGCTCGGCACCGCTGCGGCCGTGCCGCAACAGGGCATCGCCCAAGTGGTGCCGACGGGCACCAGCTTGCGCATGATCATCTTCGGTTCGGTGCAGGTGTGGCGGCAGTTCATCACCGCCATGACGCCGGTCGCCGGACTGGTTGGCCTGACCCTTGTGCCCTTCACAGTGGCACTGATCGGTTCCGTGGTCGCCTTCTCAGTTGTTTGGCGCGCCCGCCGCGCTTGGCTGACGCTGATCCCCGTGGCTGCCGTGTTCGTGGCCGTCATCGCGCTCGGCTTGACGCAGCCGTTCTTTCCGACGGTGCAAGGACTGGCGGTGGCTGTGTTGGCCATCGGCTGGCTGGCCTGGCGCCGCGGCGAAGGCACCACCGAGGCTAGTGCTGTACGCCGCAACCGGCTGCGCAACAGCGCCATATTGATCGTCGCGGCGTTGCTGATCGGCTCGTTCGCCGGCCCGGCTATGGCGCAGGCCGCCGACCGCAATGTGCTGCGCCTACACGTAGTGCCGCCGCTCGATTTGCGACAGTATCCCAGCCCGCTGTCGTCCTTCCGCGATCTGATAACCACCCAAGCCAGCACCGACCTGTTCACCGTCGATAACTGGAACACCGATTACAAGCTGCGGTTGGCCGTCATGGATTACTTCGACGGCACGGTGTACAACGTGTCGGACGCGACAGGCGCGTCGCGCTATGACCGCGTCGGCACCAACCTGGGCAAAACCAAGACGGCCGTCACGGATCAAACGGCGACGGTAACCGTGACTGTCGACAACTGGAGCGGCGTCTGGGTGCCGAGCGTCTCAGCGCTGTCGTCGTTGACCTTCTCGGGCACGTCGAAGCGAGCCATCAGCCTGACCAACAATCTGTACTACAACCCGGGCTCCGACGCCGTAGTCAACCCGCTCTTGCTGGCCCAAGGCGACAGCTATTCCCTGACCGCCAACGTCAGCTTGCCCACCCCCGACACCAGCACGCCGGTTATGAACGCGACGGTGCCGGTGCCACAGCGAGTGCCGCCGGCCGTCGCGACCTTGGCCGCCACCTGGGCGGCCGACGCGAAAAACCCGTATGATACCGTCAACGACATCGTGTCCAAGTTCCACAACACAGGCTATTACTCCGACGGGCTGAGCAGCCAGCAAGTGTCGTTGCCCGGCCATTCCGCCGCCCGCATCGCCAGTCTGCTGAAAAACCCGCAGGTGATGGTGGGCGACGATGAGCAATATGCCGTCGTCGCGGCCTTGATGCTGCAATCGCTGGGCATTCCAACCCGCGTCGTCATGGGTTTCGAGGCCGACGCGCAATCACGGGTCAACGGCACCACTTGGACGGTGACGGGTGCTGACGTGCACGCCTGGATCGAGGTGCCCTTCCAAGGCTACGGCTGGGTGGCTTTCGATCCGTCCCCCGACAGGAACAAGACACCCGAGACGCAAAGCCAGCAGGCGAACACCCGGCCGAGGCCGCAGGTGCTGACGCCACCGGTGGCGGACAACGACACCGTCCAGCCTGACAGCCAAAACCCGAGTGCCAATCGGCAGATTGAGCGCATTGTCTATCGTCCGATTTCCATCTGGCCAGTCGTGGGGCTGGTGTCTGGCGCGGTCGGCGGCCCGCTGCTGGTGATCTTCGGGCCGCTTCTGGCAATCGGGGCAATCAAAGCGCAGCGGAGCCGAACACGCCAACAAAAGACAGATCCAGCCCAGAAGGTGGTGGGCGGCTGGCAGGAGTTGATAGACCGCGCGGCCGACATGGGCAGCGTCATGCCAGCGGCGGCAACCCGCCGCCAGGCCGGCGGGTTGCTGGAGCAGCGCTTCGAGACAGGTGAACTGCCCCAACTGGCCGCCGACGCCGACGCGGCCGCTTTCGGACCCGAGCCACCCGCACCGAACACCGCCGACGCCTACTGGACGAACGCGCACGCAGTCGTCGGTCAGTTGCGGCGCCGATTGTCTGTGTGGGGTAGATATCGGGCCCGAGTGTCGTTAACTTCTTTACGCCGTAATCCCCAAACCACCGTCGATTTGGGAGAGCCATCCTTGAAGGAGACATGATGAGTGAACAGCCTGTGGGGCGTCCCCTGCTGATTTCGGCCGTGCCGGGCGCGTCGAAGCGATCCGAGCCATCGGCCAGTGCGCCGATCAGCCCGGCGCCATTGCCATACCCGCCGATGCCGCCAACGCTGGGGGCACCCATTCTGGGTGAGACGATACTGGGGACTCCGGCCCAGATGGCGCCGCCACCACCACCTCCCCCGCCGCCGCCACCACCGCCGGCGCGTGGTGCGCCGCCGCCTCCGCCGCCTCCGCCGCCTCCACCGCCAACGCGCAGCCTCGACTATCAGCCTGTGGCAGCGGTGCCACCGGCCAGAGCCGGCACCGACTTCGTCTTCGACACCGGGCAGCGCATTCGGGCCGGCTATGCCGGGCTGCTCGGCCGCAATCCGTCCAGTACGGATGTCGCACTGGTCTGCACGACGGTCGATGACCCCGACCTGTCGATCTCGAAAAACCATCTCGAGTACGGCACCACCGCCGCCGGCCTGTGGGTGAAGGATCGCAACTCGACCAATGGCTCGACAATTTCCCACCCGGGTGGCGAACCTATCGCGCTGGTGCCTGGGCAGGAGACGCCCGTCGCCATCGGCGATATTGTCTCTATCGGCCGTCGCACCTTCCACGTGGAAGCAGCGACGCGATGAGCGGCACGGTACGCGTCGATTCCGCGTCCGGCACCGACGTCGGCAAGCAGCGGACACTGAACGAGGACGCCGTCCTCGACCACTGCCCCGTTTTCATCGTCGCCGACGGTATGGGGGGCCATGAGGCCGGCGAGATTGCCAGCGCCATCGTGGTGGAGGAGATGTCGGTCATCTCCCAGGGCCAGCCGACGCTGGACGGTGTGGGCGACGCCTTACATCGGGCCAAGCTGCGCATCGACGAACTCAGTGCCAGGGGCGCCAAACGCCCCGCCGGCACGACGGTCAGCGGGGTGGTCATGGTGATGCTTGACGGCGACCCGTATTGGCTGGTGGTCAATCTGGGCGACTCACGCACCTACCATGTGGCACGCGGCGAGGTCAGCCAGGTTTCCGTCGATCACTCCGAGGTGCAGGAGATGATCGATGCCGGGCGTCTCGACGCAGGCCAGGCGCACACGTACGACCGACGCAATGTCATCACCCGCGTGCTGGGGGCCGGTACTCCAGAGCGCCCGGATTACTGGCTGTTGCCGGTGGCCGATCACGACCGCTGGTTGGTGTGCTCCGACGGCCTCACCGCCGAGGTGCCGGACGATGTTATCGCCCGCACACTCGTTTCGGAGGATACCCCGCAAGCCATCGTGGATTCGCTGATCAGCGCGTCGCTGATGGCGGGTGGCCACGACAACGTCTCGGTTATCGTCGTCGACGCTTGGCGCAACGGGGCCGATGCCGTGGTCGAGACCACGGTGGAGTTGGCCGGACAAGACGACTACGAGCATACGATAAAATACTTGCCCACCGAAGGGGCTGGATCATGAGATATTTGCAGGGAAATTGGTTGGCCATTGCCGCGCCCGGTGGAGGTGCGCTGCTGCCGCCGGATTTCGCGCTGGAAAAGGCCATGGAGTTGTGGGATGACCTTAGGGATGGCTGCGGCTTTTCCGCCGTGCTGCAGCACTTGATGGCCGTGAGTGGATCGTCGCTGGTCGATTTGCCCCAGTTCGCCATCGCTGTGCATGAGGACGCCGACGTGCATATCGCGTTGCGCGGTCCTCTGCGGTTGACCGGCCGTGCCGCCTCGGGCGACGTCCAGGTGTCGGGTCTGGACATCACGACGTGGCACGAGGAGCGCGTGGTGCGGCCGACGGAACTTTGTATGGTGGTGGTGGCCAACGACGAGGGCGAACATCTCGCCTGGCTGCCACTGACCGGCGGAATTGTCCGGGCCGGCGCGCTCGAGCTGCTGGCGCCCGCCGTGGTCGAAATCGCGCCGGAAGACGTGCCCCCGCCGCCGCCGCCCCCGCCGACACCCTCTCCGTCGGAAGTCGTCGAGCCGCCGAAACCCAGCCACACCGGCGCTACCACACTCATGCCAGATGACGATGCCGATGACGAGGTGCCACTGCATTCAACAACGTTCTTCGCGGACATGTTTGCCGACCCCGATGCGGTGCGACCGGCTGTGCCGTCGTCTGCCGCAGACGACGACCATGACGGCATGACCGTCGTGAGTCTCGCGGCCGAGGACGATCACGATGGCATGACGGTGCTGTCGTGGCCATCAGGCCCGGCGGAATCGCCGACGCCGCAGGTCGCGGCGGCTCCCATCGCCGGGCCGACGGTGCTAGCTCGCCTCTGCGGAAGCTGCGGCGCGCCCAACCCCACCCAGAAAGTGGCCTGTCGAATTTGCGGCGCCGCTCTGACGGGCGATGCCGTGCGCATTCCGCGTCCCCGGCTGGGCACGATCACCCTGCCGTCCGGCGAGTTCATGGCCATCGAGCACCCGTTGGTCATCGGGCGTCGGCCCGAGGTGTCGCGTTTCTCGGCGACCGATGTACCCGTCGTGGTGAAGGTTGACGACCCGCATATCTCGTCGACGCACCTGAAGGTCGATTTGGAGGATTGGAGCGTGCTGGTGACCAACCTCGGTCTCAACGGCACGATTCTGCGACGTCCCGGCCAGCCCGATCGTGGCATGGGCGACGGCGAGACTGTGCTGGCCCAAGTGGGCGATGTCTACGACATCGGCAGTGGGGCAGCTTTAACAATCGCGGAATTGGCGTAGACATGCGCGCGCCGGCCGCACCACCCGATATCCCTGGTTTCGCGTTCATCCGGGCGTTGGGGCAGGGTGGTTTCGCCGACGTCTATTTGTACCAGCAGGACTCGCCTCGCCGCATCGTCGCCGTCAAGGTGCTGATCGCGGAGATGGCTGGTACCGAGGCGGCGGCAAGGTTGCGCCGCGAGGCGGACGCGATGGCTGGGTTGTCGCAGCATCAGAATATCGTCACCGTGTTCCAATCTGGCACGGCCAGCGACGGCCGGGCTTACATGGTCATGGAGTACTACCCGGGTCCTGCGCTGTCGCAGGGTTTGAGGACCAGTCATCGGTCGTTGGCCAGTGCGCTGTCGATCGGTATTCAGCTATCGGGCGCGGTCGAATCCGCCCACCGACTGGGCATTTTGCACCGAGACATCAAGCCAGCGAACATCTTGGTGGACCGGGCTGGGCGTCCGGTGTTGGGTGATTTCGGCATTGCCATGACGAGCGCCGAGGCGGCCGCCGGAGGGGCGCAGGGTCTTTCTGTTCCATACAGCCCGCCCGAAGCATTCGACGCCGACCCGCACCCGTTGCCGCAGTCGGACGTTTGGGGTTTGGCCGCTACGGTCTATGCGCTGCTGGGTGGGCGCGCGCCTTTCGAGGTGCCGAGCGGGGATAACAGCGTGCACGCCCTGATCGAACGCATCAGGCATGATCCGTACGTGCCGGTCGGGCGCCAGGATGTGCCGCCGATGCTTGACCAGGTGTTGGCGGCGGCGATGTCGAAATCACCGGCGTCGCGATACGCCACAATGCAGGCGTTTGGCCGGGCCTTGGGTGAGGTGGAGCGCGACCTGCATCTGAATCCCACGCCGATGGACATCATCGACAC
>WRFI01000076.1 GCA_009778875.1 Propionibacteriaceae bacterium
CACGGTTTTGTGCATTATTGGCATTGACTTTTAAGCACGCTGTTGAGTTCTCAGGTTTCGGGTGCGTCCCGCGCCAGACCTTCCAGCCCGGCTTGGGGCAACTCGATCCACTCTACCGTGTTTTTTGACTCCGAGCAAATCGGAGTTATCTGGCCCTGTCCGCTTGGGTGCCACGCCCGCGATGCGGGGGCCACGCCTAGTTCGGATGGGACGAGTGGAAGCGCCGAGCCTTTGTGCTCCAACGCGTCCCGCTAGAATACCAGGCATCGCCAGCGATGCACAAATCGGCTTGTCAGCGCGCGATCTGCAGCATGCCGACCGTCTTCTTGCCACGGCGGACGACGACATAACCACCCGCCAGCAGGTCGTCCTCACCGATCCTGGCGTCGACGTCGGTGACTTTTTGATTGTTGACGGAGGCACCGCCCTCTTGGATGGCCCGCCGGGCGTCCGACCGCGACGAGACGACGCCGGCGGCCGTCAGCCCGTCGATGACGGAGGGCATCTGGCCGTCCTGGGGCGCAAGCTGAGCGGCCTGCAGCTCGCCGGCCAGCTGAGCCATCATGGCGGCATCAATGGCACGGAGATCACCGCGTCCGAACAGGGCATCGGCGGCCAGGACGGCACCCGCCCGCGCCGCCTCGCCGTGCACCAGATCGGTGACGTCGTCGGCCAGCGCCCTTTGCGCCGCGCGAAGGTGCGGCTGCTGGTTGGTCAGGCGAGCCAGCTCGTCGATCTCGTCGTGGCTGCGCTCGGAGAACACCTTCAGATAGTCGATGACCATCTCGTCTTCGGCGTTGAGGAAGAACTGGTGGAAGGCATAGGGGCTGGTCAGCGCCGGATCCAGCCAGACGGTGCCGGACTCGGTCTTGCCGAACTTGGTGCCGTCAGCCTTGGTCAGCAGAGGCGTGGCCAGGGCGTGAACGCGCGCCCCCTCGACCCGGCGGATCAGCTCGACGCCCGCGGTGATGTTGCCCCACTGATCGGAACCACCGGTTTGCAGGATGCACCCGTAGCGCCGGAACAGCTCCAGGTAGTCCAGTGACTGCAGCAGCACGTAGCTGAACTCGGTGTACGAGATGCCCGATTCGAGACGCGCCTTGACCACCTCGCGGTCGAGCATCCGGTTCACGGAGAAGTACTTGCCGATGTCGCGCAGGAAATCGAGGGTGGACAACGGCTGCGTCCAGTCATAGTTGTTGACGACGATGGCCGCGGCCGGACCGTCGAAATCGACGTAGCGCGAGACCTGGCCGCGAATGCGCTCGACCCAGGTGCCCACGACGTCCTTTTGGTTGAGGACGCGCTCGCCGGCCTGCTTCGGATCGCCGATCAGGCCCGTCGAGCCGCCGACCACCAACACTGGGCGGTGCCCGGCCGCCTGGAAGCGCCGGGCCAGCATCATCTGCACAAGGTTGCCCATGTGGATGCTGGGCGCCGTCGGATCGAAGCCGACGTAGAAGCGAATTGACCCGGCGTCAAGATCGGCCGCCAGGGCGTCCAGATCGGTGGTGTGGGCGAGGAAACCCCGCCAGGCCAGGTCGTCAAGTAATGCGTTCACCCGTCCAGCCTACCGAAGACCAAGGCCAAGTGCCTTGAGCTGGGCAATCTGCTCGGCCAGGCGAACCGGCGCGGTGCCACCGACGCCGTCACGGGCGGCCACCGAGCCGTCCAGCGTCAAGACGTCACGCACCGCCGGGCTCAACGCCGGGTCGATGGCGGTCAACTGGGCATCCGTCAGATCGGGCAGATCAATGCCTTGCGCCTCACAAAACGCCACCGCGGCACCCGCCACGTCGTGGGCTCGCGCGAACGGCACGCCTTGGCGCACCAGCCAGTCGGCCATGTCGGTGGCCAGCGTGAAGCCGGCACCGGCCGCCGCGCGCATCCGCGCCTCGTCGAAGCGCAACGTGGCCACCAGTCCCGTCATCGCCGGAATCAGCAACCCCAGTTGATCGACTCCGTCAAAGATCGGCTCCTTGTCCTCTTGCAGGTCGCGGTCGTAGGCCAGCGGCAGTCCCTTGAGCGTGCTCATCAGGCCAGCCAGGTTGCCGATCAGACGGCCGGCCTTGCCGCGAGCCAGCTCGGCGACGTCCGGGTTCTTCTTCTGCGGCATGATCGACGAGCCGGTCGACCAGGCGTCGTCAAGGGCGGCGAAACCGAACTCGGGCGTGCACCAGATGATGATGTCTTCGGCCATCCGCGACAGGTCGACGCCGATTTGCGCCAACACATAGGCTTCTTCGGCCACCACGTCACGGGCGGACGTCCCGTCAATGGAGTTGGGGACGACGCCGGAAAAACCGAGCCGTTTCGCCACCAACCCGGGGTCGAGCCCAAGGGACGTGCCGGCCAGTGCCGCCCCGCCGTAGGGGCTGGCATCAAGGCGAGCGCCCAGATCGGTCAGGCGGTCGATGTCACGCACCAGCGGCCAGGCATGCGCCAGCAGATGGTGCGCCAGCAGCACCGGTTGAGCCGGCTGCATGTGGGTGCGGCCGGGCATGACGGCCCCCTGGTGCGCTTCGGCCTGCGCGACCAACGCCCCGATCAGGCCACTCAGGCCCGCCTGCAGATCGGCATTGGCCTGCTTCAAGTACGCCCTGATCAACGTGGCGATCTGGTCGTTGCGGCTGCGCCCGGCCCGAAGACGTCCACCCAGTTCTGCGCCGACGATCTGCGTGAGCCCCCGCTCCAGCGCGCCGTGGACATCCTCATCGCCGGGCAGGGGCGCAAAGCTGCCGTCGGCCACGCTGGCGCCCAGCCGCCGCAGCGCCGCCGTCAACTGGTCGTAGTCGTCACCGGTCAGCAAGCCCGCCTGATGCAGCGCCTCCGCGTGGGCCAGCGACCCTTCGATGTCGAGCGGGGCCAGCCGCCAATCGAACTGCGTCGAGCGCGACAGGGCGGCCATGGCCTTGGACGGTCCCGTGGCGAACCGCCCGCCCCACAGACGCCCCTGCTCGTGGCCGCTCATGCGACACCCGCCGGTTCCGGCACGCCGCTGGCCGCCATGCTCAAAAACCATTCGGCCACCGCCGCACCCCCGACCGCGTCGCGGGAAACCACCAGCACCGTGTCGTCCCCGGCGATGGTGCCGACAATTGTCGCGGGCTGCGCCTGATCGATGGCCCAAGCCAAATACTGGCCGGCCCCGGGCGGCGTTCGCAGCACCGCGATGTTGGCCGACGACTCTGCCGCCGTGACCGCCTCGACACACAGCTTGGCCAGACGCGCATCGGCATCACCGGCCCCGTCATGGCGGACATACACCAGTGAGCCGCCCGCACCCCGCACGCGCACCGCGCCGATGTCGAGCAGGTCGCGACTCAACGTCCCCTGGCTGACGACGACACCTTCGCCGGCCAGCAACACCGACAACTCAGCCTGCGAGCCGATCTGGTTCTGGCCGATCAGTTCCTTGATCTTGGCCTGCCGGGCAGCCCTTGACAGTGCCATCACGCCTCCGCCTCCAGACCATGAAGCACGTCGTCGAGCGCTTGGGCGAACCGGCGCAATTCGGTCAGCGTGACGATCAGCGGCGGGGCAATCCGCAAGACGTCCTCATGGGGGGCGTTGATGATCCACCCGGCCTCCAGCATCCGATCGTTGACGGCGGGCGCGATCGGGGCGTTTAGCACGATGCCGCGCAGGAGCCCCCGCCCGCGCACTTCCTTGATCGACGGGTTGCGCAAGGCCATGACCACCTGGGCCAGATACTCCCCCGCCTCGCGGCTGCGCTCGAGAAGTCCGTCCTTCTCGATGGTTCGAATCACCGCCAACCCGACCGCCGCCCCAACCGGGTTTCCGCCGAAGGTTGAGCCGTGACTGCCCGGGGTGAACAGGTCGGCGGCCGGGCCAACCGCAAAGCAGGCCCCGATCGGGAACCCGTTGCCCAGGCCCTTGGCGATGGTGACGATGTCTGGCGTCACCCCGTCGGCGACCGAAACCAGCCATTCGCCGCAGCGTCCCAGGCCGGTTTGCACCTCATCCACCCACATCAGCGCGCCGGCCTTGGTGGTCAGGGCACGCACCTGCGTCAAAAAGCCCGGTGGCGCCGGAACCACCCCGTTCTCACCCTGGACAGGCTCGACAATGACGGCAGCGACCGTCCCGTCCACCGTGTCGGCGAGCGCTGCGACATCACCGTAGGGGACGAAGGTGACGTCCCCGGGCAGCGGCGCGAACGGTGCGCGATAGGCAGACTTGCTGGTCAGCGCCAACGCCCCCAGGGTGCGTCCGTGAAAGGAACCCTCCATCGCGACGATCCGGCGGCGCCCCGTCAGACGGGTCAGCTTGAAACCGGCCTCGTTGGCCTCGGCCCCGGAGTTGGCGAAGAAGACGCGCGCCGCAGTTCCTGGCGATGCCGCCGTCACAATCTGAATCAGCGCCTCAGCCAGGCGGATTTGGGGTTGGCTGGCGAAGAAGTTCGAGATGTGGTCGAGCGTGCCGGCCTGGGCGAGCAGCGCCGAGACGACCGCGGGGTGGCAGTGGCCCAACACGTTGACCGCGATGCCGGAAAGGAAATCGGTGTACTGCCGGCCATCGGCATCCCACACCTGCGTGCCAGCCGCCCTCACAAGGATGCGGCGCGGCGGTCCAAATGTGTTCGCCAAAGTCGCTGCGTAGCGATCTGCCCAGGCCTCGTCACTCATCGCCGTCTCCTTCGTCCGCCCGAACCATCGTCCCGACACCCTCGTTTGTGAAAACCTCCAGCAGCAGCGCGTGCGGCACCCGTCCATCGAGCACCGTCGCCTTGCGCACGCCACCGTTGACAGCCCGCAGACACGCCTCCATTTTGGGACGCATACCGGCATCCAAGCTGGGCAGTAATCGGGTCAGATCACCCACACCAACCTCCTGCAACAACTTGGTACAGGCTGGCCAATCGGCGTACAGCCCGGGCACATCCGTCAGCATGACGAGGCGGCGGGCGCCCAACGCGACGGCCAGCGCGGCCGCCGCGGTGTCGGCGTTGACGTTGTAGATCTGCCCGTCCGCCCCGGGCGCGACGGTGGCGATGACAGGCACCCGGCCGGCGTCGATGATATCGAGCACGGCGGCCGGGCGCACCGACGCGATGTCGCCCACCAGCCCGAGGTCGACGTCTTCACCATCGACCATGACCCGCGCCGGTTGGGCCGTGAACAACCCGGCGTCTTCACCCGACAGGCCAACGGCCAGCGGCCCGTGCTGGTTGACCAGATTGACCACCTCGCGGTTGACCTGGCCCATGAGCACCATTCGCACGACATCCATGGCCTCGGGTGTGGTGACCCGCAGCCCCGCCCGGAACTCAGCCTTGATGCCAAGCCGGTCGCTCATTGACGAGATCTGCGGGCCGCCGCCATGGACGACGACGGGACGCAGCCCGGCCAGGCGCAGGAAGGCGATGTCGGCCGCGAAAGCGGCCTTCAACTCGTCCGACTCCATGGCGTGGCCGCCGTACTTGACGACGATCAGCGTGCCTTTGGCCTTTTCCATCCAGGGCAGCGCTTCGATCAGCACGGCCGCCCGGGCTTTGGCCTGTTCCAGATCCATCACGAGCTGTACTCCGCGTTCTCTTTCACATAGTCGTATGTCAAATCGTTGGTGTAGACGGTGGCGTCGGCCGCGCCGGCGTGAAGGTCGACCCGCACGTCGACGCGGCGCTGCCCGGCCATCACGACACGCTCGCGGGGCTCTCCGACCCCACCACCCCGGCAGACCATGACGCCGTTGATCGAAACATCGACCCGGTCGGCCTCGAACGGCGCCACTTCGGGCGGCACTGTGCCAGCGGCCGACAGGATGCGTCCCCAGTTGGGGTCGTTGCCGAACACCGCACACTTGAACAGGTTCGAGCGCGCGACGGCCCGGGCGACGGCCAGCGCGGCATCCTCGGAGGTGGCTCCCTCGACGGTGATGGCGATCTCGTGGCTGGCGCCCTCCGCGTCGCCGATGCACTGCTGGGCCAAGTTGTGGCAGGCCTGCGTGACGGCCCCGGCCAGGGCGTCCTGGGTGACTCGCACCCCCGACTCGCCCGAGGCCAGCAGGATCAGCGTGTCGTTGGTCGACATGCACCCGTCCACGTCGATGCGGTTGAAGGTCGCCTCGGCGGCTTGGGCCAGGGCGCGCTGGGCGGTGGCATTGTCAGTCAGGGCATCGGTGGTGACGACGACCAGCAACGTGGCCAACCCCGGCGCGATCATGCCCGCCCCCTTGGCCATGCCGCCCACACGCCAGCCGGCCAGGTCGAGTTCAACTGTCTTGGGGTAGGTGTCTGTCGTCATGATGGCCGAAGCGGCGTCGGCCCCACCGTCGGGCGACATGGTGGCGGCGGCACTGCGGACGCCCGCCAGTAGCGGGTCGAGGTCGAGCAGCTTGCCGATCAGGCCGGTCGAGCAGACCATCACCTGACCCGATTGGCGCCCGATCACCTCGGCCGCCTGCCGGGCCGTGGCGACCGTTTGCGCCAGGCCGTCGTGACCTGTGCAGGCGTTGGCCCCACCGGCGTTCAGCACGACGACGGTGGGCGTGGCGCCGGACGCCAGGACGTGGCGGCTCCACAGCACTGGCGCCGCCGCAAAGCGATTCGTGGTGAAGACGGCACCCGCGCTCGCATGGGCGCCGACATTGACGACCAGCGCCAGGTCTGGGCCGTCGCCCGCCCGCTGGCCGGCCGCCACCCCGGCCGCCCGGAATCCTTTGGCATAGGTGACGCCCTGCGCCTGAGTTGTTGTCACGGTGCGACTCCGATCGTTGTCAGGCCCGTCGTCTCGGGCAGGCCGAGCGCCAGATTCAGTGATTGGACGGCCGCTCCGGCCGTCCCCTTGACCAGATTGTCAATGGCGCAGATGGCCACCACCCGGTGTGCCCGCTGGTCGACGGCCACCTGGATCAGCGCGGTGTTGGCACCCAGCGTCATGGCTGTCGAGGGCCACTGGCCGTCGGGCAGCAGGCGGACGAACGGCTCACCGTCATAGGCCTGTTGCCAGGCGTCGCGCACCTGGGCCGGCGTCACGCCGGGGGCCAGGCGGGCCGTGCAGGTGGCCAGAATGCCCCGGCTCATCGGCACCAGCGTCGGCGTGAAACTGATGCTGAGGGCCCCGGCACCAGCCTTGCGCAGGTTCTGCTCTATCTCGGGGATGTGACGGTGGGTTCCCGCGACGCTGTACGGGCTGGCCGCGCCCAGCACCTCGGCCGCCAGCAGATGCGGCTTGGCCACTTTGCCCGCCCCGCTGAGGCCATTGGCCAAGACGGCGACCAGGTCCGTCGGCTCAATCACGCCAGCGGCGATGCCGGGGGCCAGCGCCAGCGTCACGGCCGTGACGTTGCAACCGGGCACGGCTAGGCGCTTCGCGCCCGGCAGCAGTTGGCGCTGCTTGTGTGCCACATCGCCCAATATCAGTTCCGGCATCCCGTAGACCCAGGCGCCCTGGTACTCGCCGCCATAAAACTGACGCCAATCCTCGCCCGATTCCAGCCGGTGGTCGGCGCCCAAGTCGATCAGTATGGCGTCAGGGGCAGCGGCGGCCAATTCGGCGGCGATGGCACCCGAGGCGCCGTGCGGCAGGGCCAGGGCGATGACGTCGTGGCCGGCCAGATTCCGAGCGGTTGTGTCCAACAGAACGCGGTCAGCCAGGGGCAAAAGATGCGGCTGATGCTGCCCCAAGGTGTCACCGACATTGCTGTGCGCGGTCAGGGCGCCGATGCGCGCTTCCGGGTGCCCGAGCAGCACACGCAGCAACTCACCGCCGGCGTAACCGGTGGCACCAGCCACGGCAACAGTGAAAGTCATATTAATAAGTATGCACCAAACTGCATGAACATGCAATAGGATGAAAAGCCAGCCGCCGTTCAGGCGTGGATCACGACCGGCCCACCGTATCCGTTTCAACGCTGCCCAGCGCGACCAGATCGTCCTTCAGCTTGGCGTCCGCCTGCGGCATTGCCAGAAGCTCATCCCGTGTCAGATACGGCTTGGGGACACTGCGCAGCACGGCGCCCAATTCGGACGCCTTGTCCACCGCCGCTTCCCGGGCCTGGCTGGCTTCGGCTTCCGTCAGGGTGCGGTCGGGGGCGCGGAAGACCAGTGAATAGGCCAGCGACTTCTTGCCC
>WRFI01000077.1 GCA_009778875.1 Propionibacteriaceae bacterium
CGACTAAGGAACGGCCTAAAAGACCATTGAGGTACGGCTTCGACCCGGGAGCCCGCACCCCACTATTTTCATACACGAACGAACGCCCGCGCAGCAGGCAGAGGGACTAAGGAGGGGAATTTTTTGTGGGCGCAGACGGGCTCGAACCGCCGACCTCCTCCTTGTAAGGGAGGCGCTCTAACCAACTGAGCTATGCGCCCTTGTGAATCAAGTGTTGTGCGGCTACGCCAGCCGTGCCTTGACCAAAGCGGCCACCCGGGCGCCGTCCGCCCGGCCGGCGGCTGCCTCGTTGACGGCGCGGACCAACTGCCCCATGTCCTTCATCGTCAGCGCGTGATCTGCCTCCACCTCTGCCGCTTTCGCCTCCACCAGGGCGGCGAGTTGGTCATCCGTCAGCGCCTGCGGCAGGTACTGCGAGAGGAAGTCAGCCTCGGCGTTTTCCTGGTCGGCCAGTTCCGGGCGTCCCGCGCCCTGGTAGGTCTCGGCCGACTCGCGACGGGTCTTCACCTCACGGCGAAGCACCGCGATCTGCTCGTCCTCGGTGAGGGCGTGCGCCGATTCGCCCGCCACCTCAGCGTTCTGCATCGCCGCGATGGCCATTCGCAGGGACGACTTGGCCAACTCGTCGCCCGCCTTCATGGCGTCCATTAGGTCCGATTTCAAACGTGCCATCAGCGGCCCGGGCGTGGCCTTGGCGATATCACTCATGCTCGCCAGTCTACCTGCGAAGCGCCCGGACGGTCACGCGGCGGCGATGTCCAGGTCGCGCAGCAGACGGTCCACATGGCCGGTGGCCTTGACGTTGTACTGCGCCACGCGAACGGTGCCCGCGCCGCTGGCGCCCACGTCCACAATGAACGTCGAGCGGATGACGCCGTCGATCGCCTTGCCGTAGAGCACCTTGGTGCCCCAGGCACCGTAGGCGTTGATGACCGTCTTCTCGGGGTCGGCCAGCAGCGTCACCGTCAGGTCTTTGGATTCGATGAAGCGGGCGAGCTTGGCCGGGGTGTCTGGGGACACGCCGACGATCTTGTACCCGGCTGCCTCGAAATCGGCCCGGTGGGTGGTGAAGTCCATCGCCTCGATGGTGCAGCCGGGCGTCAACGCGGCCGGGTAGAAGTAGAGAATCAGGGCCCCCGGGCCGAAGCTTGCCAAGGTGCGACTTTGACCGTTGGCGTCAACCAGATCGAAACTCGGGGCGCTATCGCCCGCAGCAAGTGTTGTCATGACTTAACCATACCGCCCTTGGTAAGATTTGCCCTTGTGCCCACCTTGAATCAACGGCCCACCGCCAGGGCCCGCCGGTTGCTCGCTGCCGCCATGACCGCTGTCGTGCTCGTCTTGGGCAGCGCGTGCGGCGCCCAAGACTCTGTGGTCCCGACGCCGTCCCCCACGCCGTCCCCCACGCCGTCGCCCACCCCGACCGTGGACGCGCAGAAGGCGGCCGCCATGACCGACTACGCCGCCGCGGTGCAGAAACTGACGGACGCGCTGACGGCCGCCAACACCCGGTTGCAGGCGCTACAAGGGCAAACCTACGATCACACCGACCGGGACGCGCTGAGCGCCTCGATCGACGCCGCCCAGGCGGTGCTCGACTCCAATTCTGGCATGACGGCCGACGACGCCCACACCGCCGCAGATGTGCAAACCGCTACCGCCGCGATGACGGCGGCCGCCGCGACGATCAAAGACCCGGGCATCACGACCGTCGGCGACCCGCTGCCCGAAGCCTGCGCCACCCGCGGTGTCGGAACCAATGGCTGTCTCGACCCGTCCACCCTGTGCCCCGTGCAGCGCGATCAGTTGCTGCAGTGCAAGGCTGTCGGACCTTTCAACCAGTTGTCGGCCGCTTATGCCGCCCAGTTCGGCCACGAGCTGTGGGTCGACCTGGCCTACCGCAACTACGATGCCCAGGTGGTGATGCTGCAGCGCTACGGCTCGCCGCGCGCCGCCACACCCGGAACGTCGCCCCACGGATGGGGCCTCGCCATCGACCTGCCCGACTGGGAGTACCCGGCGATGTACCCGGACGGCTACGCCGCAGAGATCCAATACGGCACCCCCCAAGAGGACTGGCTGATAGCCAACGCCCCGACCTACGGCTGGGTGTTCAACGTCAAAGGCGAGCCCTGGCACATGAACTACACCGGCTAATCCAGATGTATCCCCCGCCATGTCCTGCAAGACGGTGCGCTAACCGTCCTCATTCTGAGGCGGTTTGGGGATTGACGGGCGCCGATGCGGAGGGTAGGGCGTGGTGGCCACCCCGGCAGGCCCCCTTCAGGAGATAACCCAGCAAAACCTCCCCAAGAACGGCCTCAGCCGGGACGGTTGCAGGACATAACACGCTTCCGACACCGTTTTCATGTAGGTAAGTCCTGCAACCGTGGCGGCGCCACGAAAAACGGCGGGGTTTTGC
Organism: Propionibacteriaceae bacterium; assembly: GCA_009778875.1. Taxonomy (GTDB): domain Bacteria; phylum Actinomycetota; class Actinomycetes; order Propionibacteriales; family Propionibacteriaceae; genus WRGV01. The sequence continues at coordinate 2,423 of WRFI01000077.1, forward strand.
GGAGTTAGCTCCGGCGTCCGTGTTAAGTTTGCACCTGGACCCAAGCGGACATACGCTGACGTATCTCGTTTGACCACGCCTTCATGACACCCGCGTCAAGAATCGCATTGATGCCGGCGCGATCATCATCGTCTAGTGAAGGCGCGCTGACGAGGAACTCAATCATGGCGTCAAGCGCCATTATGTGGCTGCCATCCTGAAAGTGTCGCTGACCGATGTGTTACCGGGGACTACAATCTCAGCCATGAGCACACCCCCCAACTGGTACCCCGACCCGCAGAACACCGGCGCCCTGCGATGGTGGGACGGCACCCAATGGACCGAACAGGTTCAGCCGAACGCACCGCTGGAAGCCCCTCAGCGTTCAGTTGGAGAGTCAGTTGGTGATCTCATCCAACGTGGCCACGACACTTACCAAGACCAAATGAACGCCCGCGCAGCAATGGAAACAGCCCAAGGCATCCAATGCCGATTTGAGGCCCACGTCGCTGGCATCAATGCAACTGTCACCGTCTACCAAGACCGCATCGAGTACATGAAACCAAAGGACGTTTCCGGCGGAAAAGTAGCCGCCGCCGTGATGACAGTTGGGCTATCACTACTCGCCACCGGAGTGAAAAGCCAAAAGTCGGGCGGCGTCACCGTCATGCCAATCCGACAAGTCGCATCCGTAACCAGCCGCAACGAAAGCCTCCGCTATGCGATCATGTACGTCACCTCAACTGGCGGCTCCGTTTTGGAGTTCCGCGGCCTGAAAGCTGACATCGCCAACGCGATGGCCGTCATCATGCGTCTCGTGAACAATGGAGGCACCAGCGGCGGTCAAAGTAGCCAACCGCAGGTCGTCGTGAACGTGGCGGCATCAATCCCGGCACCCGCACCCACGGCAGCGGACCCCCATTCGCAGCTGCTGAAACTGAAGTCGCTGCTTGACGCCGGCGTCCTCACCCAGGCCGAGTACGACGCGAAGCGCGCCACCCTCGTCGCACAACTCTAGTCAGCCGCGACCGACGACCGCGACCCAAACCGCCTGACCTGTATCCACGCGATGCCACTGAAATGGAGAGCGCAATGCCCACCAAGTACCGAGACCCGAAATTCCCTGTCACCATACCCACGGACGTAAGGGTGTCCGACATTGATCTGGACACCGAACCGTTCCGAGCGGGCGGCCAACCGCTGACGGAAGCCCGCGCCGGGCGTGTAGCTGACGAACTAGCCAGCCGTTCGACAGAGAGATCCGGGAATCGCTGGCCAAAGACATCCTGGCAATCCTGAAAGGAGCATGACACATGAGACTCACAGCCCAGTGTGAGCGTTCCGACGGCTGGTGGGTCGCCCGCGTTCCCGAGGTCAGAGGCCTGTTCACACAGGTTCGCCGCCTTGACCAGGTTGAAGCGTGGATACTGGACGCCGCGTCGATGCTAGACGAGCAGCCTACCGAGGGATACACGGTCGAAGTGGTCCCCATGCTGTCGAATGCAGACCGAAAGGCTGTAGAGGAGGCCAACGCCGGGCGGGCCCAGTTGCGTCAGGTCGAGGCGAAGGCCGCTAAGGCGTCCCGCACTGCTATCGGCCGGCTAAAGGGTGAAGGCCTGCCGGTACGCGATATTGCCACATTGCTTGGCATCAGCCGGCGGCGCGTGTCCGCGATCACGGCCTGACGGGTTCGCTCTTTCGCCTGGCGGCCGGGATATTGTTTTGGCTTATTAAACGGTTGGGCTGGCCTGCTGCCGGGTTGCCTGCTGGCGGTCCCGGGTTCGAGGCAGGATCGCCTCCTTTTTTCGCCGAGGTGAAGCTCGATTAGCGAAGACCACCCCGACTGATCGTCAGGATTCCTTGACGCCCCGACTGACCGTCAGGTAAACTTGACGCCGTGATCAAGGAAAGCGCCCACCGCCACGGCATCGATGACGACGACATTGAGCACGCCCAACGGAACTGGCTGAAAGCCTTCAACCTTGAAGACGACCAAGGACGCCACATGACACTCCTAATCGGCCCCGCGTGGTCAGGCACCCTCCTCGAAATCGGAGTAAACCACCAAGGCGACGTAATACACGCCATGCCAGCCCGGACCCGATACCTACCGCGAGAACAAAGGTGAAACTATGACAGAAGACGAAGAACTGGCCACCTGGATCGAAACCGCCGACAACGGCCAAGGCCCAACCCCCACCGGCAGTATCGACCGGGACGTGTTCGATGCGCTGGCCGAGGCTGTTGAACAACGCGACGGGTCACAGCGGCAAATCGACCTATTGGTCGCCCAGGCGCGCGAGCAGGGCGCATCATGGACGCTGATAGGAGCCGCGCTGGGCACCACCCGACAGTCCGCCCATGAACGCTATGCCCGCGCCTAACAACCTGTTCGCAAGGCTCGTTCTCCAAGTCGGAGAGTTGAAGGGGCAAACGCCGAACGAGCCCCTTTCGTGTCCTGCTCGTGCAGTCTTGTTACATGCAGTTGCATTATCAGGCGGACATATTAGCTTGTCAAACGACTATTCGAACAGTCGGGGCAAGAGGACTCGAACCTCCGGTCTCCTGCTCCCAAAGCAGGCGCGCTAGCCACTACGCTATGCCCCGGTGCGCCTGGCGGCGCGCATACCTATGTTACACGGCGTTGGCTGAGTCTTCGATTTTCCCTGTCGCCTCGAACTGCGTCATCTGGGCGACCCGGCGGGCGTGGCGCTCGGCCCCGCTGAACGGCGTCTTCAAGAACGCCTGCACCAGCACCCAGGCAAACTCGGCGGCCGTGAACCGCGCACCCAGAGCGATGATGTTGGCGTTGTTGTGCTGGCGCCCCAAAAACGCCAGGTCGAGGTGTGTCACCAACACCGCGCGAGCACCCCGGACGCGGTTGGCCGCCAGCTGCTCACCGTTGCCCGACCCGCCGATGACAACACCCAGCGCCTCGACACCGGCCGTCTGATCGGCCACGACCGCTTGCGCGCAGGCAATGCAGAAGGACGGGTAGTCGTCCCCAGGGTCGTAGGTGGAAGCCCCGTGATCGACCACCTCGTGGCCCGCAGACGCCAACTCGCCCGCCAGAATGGTTTTCAGATCGAACCCGGCGTGGTCAGAAGCAATGTGGACGCGCATGCCATCTATTGTCCCACGATCAGTCACCCAGCACCCAAAGGTTGGCACTTGAGTAGGCGACATAGATCACCTTGCCGCCGACCACTGCCACTCTGCCATAAAGGCCCGGCAAGCCAACCGTTTGGACATTCTTGAAATTGCCCGTCATGTCGTAGGCCCGCAGACTTCGCAAACCGTCCGTGACATAGACCAGATTGCCGACGACGCCGCCGAGTTGGCTGTTGCTTCTGCCATGCCAGATCTCACGTCCAGTCGCCGGGTCCAGAGCCACCACCACCATAACCGTCTTGGTGCGATCGACGGTGGCCAGCCATGAGCCGTTCGCGAACTGAGTGGAATATGCATACTGACGGTCGATGGCAGACTGCCAAAGCTGCTGGCCGGTTTGCCAAGAATAGCCAGCCGCCATCGTCGTCTGTGCTAAGAGGTCGTCCTGATACGCGATGCCCAGGTAGTTTGGCGTCGACGAGTCAGCCAGTGCCCAACCCATGTTGACGGCCGGTGAGATGGCAGCGTTGCTCGACGTGTCCCAGGGCTGGTAGGACGATGTTTCGAGAGCTGACGATGTGGGGACAACCCGAAAGACCCTGTCAGGCGACGGCCCGGCGTAATAGACGCCAGTTGAGTCTGGCGAACTCTGCCCGGCATCGGCACCAAACGACGCCGGTTGCCCAGTCGTCATCTGAAGCACACCGTCACCTGTGTTGACGTACTGGCCGCCGGCAAACACATACGCGTTGGCACTTCGATCAGAACTGAACAAGTAGACCGGCGAATCCGGCGCCGTCCACAAGCAGCTGCCCGGGTCGGTCAGCGAGGCGTCACAGAGTTGGCGGCTCGAATCTCGATACAGCACGCGCCCCGCGCCCACCCACAACACCGTGATATCCGACATGCCCACCGGCAAATCGGCGCTCGCCTTGACGACCCCGGTGGCCGCGTCGATGACCTCCAGTTGTGACCCGCTGACGACCACCACGGCGGTGGCGTCACCGGCAAACGAAACCCCGCCGTCACGGGTCCACAACACCGTGCGGGCGTCCAAGTCGACGCCCTCCACCGTCTGTGTTCCGGACGCCAGAACCGCCACGCCAGGCGTCCCAAAGTCGTAGACCGTGGCAAGTGTCAAACCCGTCGCCATGGCCGGGGACCAACCCTTGCCGCTGGGCGGCTTCAGAAGCAGCCACCAAACCACGCCGGCGCCAGCGATCAACACCGCGAAGACGGTGACAAGCACCACCGCCAGGCGAGCGCCCATGTGGAAAGCCGCCAACTTGTCCGGCACCACCAAGCTGGCACGCATGACAGGCGGCAATGACTCGACTGGCTGGGTCGGTGCGGGCAGGGACGGCGGAGTCAGCTTCTGCCAGTTCAGCGGGTCGACGCAGCTGGACACCCCGAACAGTGCTGCAAGACCGGTGAACCAGAAAACCATGTTCAAACTGGCGAATCCCGCCCCTGTTCCGCCAGCGTACTGCTGGATGCTGAGCCACGCGCCAAGCGCCACAAACACCACGGCCATGGCGACCAGCACCCACCGGCAGACGCCCAGGTATCGCAGCCAGGGCTGCGGACCGCTGGTACAGGCACTGACTCGAAGCCGCAACAGGAAATGGTGGACGACGAATAGCGCCACCACCACGACAACTGTGCTGGCATAGCCTGCCGCCATCTGGCCCGGCGCCACATCGGCAAACGTCCACATTGGCAGCGTGATAACGAGCACGAAGAAATAGAAGCCGATGGCGATGCGTGCCGAGCGCAGGCTCCTGATTGTCAGGTATTCCAAAATGTCGTTGGCCGACAGCGGCCAACGCTTGAGCACGCGACCAATCCGGTCGGCCGCGGCGTACCGATCGTTCATCGAAATTGGTTTTGCCACTTCAACACCTCGTGATCACAGCAGACACAAACATTACGCTAACACTGAGTCCCCTGGGCTTGTCATTGCCGCCTCGTCAGGACGCCAAGGCTGCGGGGCCACCGTCGAGCAGAGTTTGGAACTGGGCCTCGTCCAGCACCGGGACACCCAACTGCTCGGCCTTCGCCGCCTTGCTGCCGGCGCTTTCGCCGACAACCACGAAGTCCGTGTTTTTGCTGACCGACCCAGCCGCCTTGCCGCCCCGTGCCACGATGGCCTCGTTCGCCTCGTCCCGGCTGAAGCCCACAAGCGTACCGGTGACGACCACCGTCAGGCCCGCCAGCGTCTGCTGACCAACCGGGGCAGCCTCGTCGGCCATGCGCACACCCGCCGCCGCCCAGCGTTCCACGATGTCGCGATGCCAGCCCAACTCGAACCACTCGACGACCGCTTGGGCGATGACGCCGCCGACGCCTTCCGTCTGGGTCAACTCGTCAACCGAGGCTGCCCTTATCGCGTCGACCGAACCGAACCGGGCGGCCAGCGCGCGGGCCGCCACCGGGCCGACGTGACGGATCGACAAAGCGTTCAGCACCCGCCACAGCGGCCGGTCCTTCGCGGCGTCGATCTCCCGCAACATCTGCATCGCGGTGCCGGTCGGGACGCTGGGCTTCTTGGCGTCACCCCTGGTGAAGAAGAACGGCTCC
>WRFI01000078.1 GCA_009778875.1 Propionibacteriaceae bacterium
GACTAGTCCGCGGTGACCGCCCAACAGTTGGAGAGTTGAAGTGGGACGTTTTCACAGGCACGACGATGGCACAGTGCACGAGCACACACACGACGAGGCGGGCCACACCCACCATCACGATCATGAGCACTCCCACGACGAGCCGCTGCTGAGCACCGATGCCAGCCGCGCCGAACTCATCGGCGATCACCGCGAGTACGACACGGGCCTTGAGCGCATCGAAATCCTCGAGCGCATCTACGACGAGAACGACGCGGCCGCCGCCGACAACCGTCATCGCCTGGACGAGGCGCACGTCACTTCCGTCAACCTGATGAGCTCCCCCGGGTCGGGCAAGACGACGCTGCTGGCTCTCACCTTGGCTGCTCTGGCTGGCAAGGTTCGCTGCGGGATTGTGGAGGGCGACATCGAGACGTCCCTCGACGCCGACCGGCTGGAAGGCCACGGCGCCCAGATCTCGCTGCTCAACACCGGCGACGGGTTCGGCGGCGAGTGCCATTTGGACGCGCCGATGGTCGCCCATGCGCTTGACCATCTCGACCTTGATTCGCTCGATTTGCTGCTGATCGAAAATGTCGGCAACCTGGTGTGCCCGGCCGAATTCGACGTCGGCGCCCACCGGCGGGCGATGGTGGCCTCCGTCACCGAGGGCGAAGACAAGCCGTTGAAGTACCCCGTCATGTTCCGCAGCGTCGACGCCGTCGTCATCAACAAGATCGATTTGCTGCCCTACCTCGACTTCGACATGGGCCTGTTTCTGGCCAACCTGAAGGCCGTCAACCCGGGCGTCCAAGTCTTCCAGTGCAGCGCCAAGACGGGCCAGGGCGTCGACGAGTGGATCGCCTGGCTGACGGACGAGGTAAGTTAGCCCCCTCTTTGGAGGGGTGGCAGTCGCGAAGCGGCTGACGGGGTGGTCTTATCCACAGGCTCCCCCTGTGGATAACAAAGTGTTGTCCGTTGTTTTTGTCCACAGCGGTAGCGCGAGGCAGGCTGCACAGGCGATGATCTAACTCTGCGAGGGTAAGTGACCCTTGGAGGGCAAAGGATCATCATGAAGAGATATCGACTGGGCCTGGCGCTGGCAGGGTTGACGGCGGTCGGGCTGGGGCTGCTGGCGGGCGCGGCACCCGCTTTCGCCAACACCATCGTCACCGGCCACGCCGTCGGCGCCAACTTCAACGTGTCGCACAACGGGGGGACGCTGAACTTTTGGGCCGGCGCCTACCAGACCGATAAAGGTCTGGCCTTTTGCCTCCAGCCAACCAGGGTCACCTCTGTCGGGCAGCCGGTGTCGGACCCCGTCGAGATGACGAGCTTCACGAATGATCAGGGTGTCGCCCTGACGACGGCCCAGCTCAACCAGTTGGCCTACCTGACGTGGCAGGTTTCGCTCAATCCGAGCCCGTCAACCGCCGATGCCATCATGTACAAGCTGGTGTCGACCACCCTTCTGGGCTACACCGCGGTGGCCATAATCGGCACCAACGTGGCCCACGACCTGTCGCTGGACGACCCCGGGTCGGACGCCGTCAACATGGCCGCTGCGGCTGGGGTTCTCGACGCGGCGCGGGCCCTGCTCTCGCAAGCTCGCGCCAAAGCCAACAACTGGGACGGCACCGGCGCGTTGACGCTGACGTCAACCCCGTCCATGCCCGGCGATGCCCTGACGGCCAGCGTGCGCCTGCCTGGCTTGGGCACCGGGTTCCCGGTCGTCTTCACGGTCACCGCACCGGATGGGGTAACTCAGGCCATCCAGGTCGCGACAAGCGGTGACGTCGCAAGCCTCACCTACACCACCGGTGGGTACGGTCACTACCAGATCACCGCCCAGCTGGCCGAGTCGGCGGCGCCACGCTACCCGCTGATCGCCACCGCCATGGGGCAAAGCCAGTCCATGCTGATGATCACCGGTCAGGCCAGGTCTTGGGGGTCGCCGGCCGCAGCCTTCGACCTGACGCGTCCGACGCCGACGATCACCACGTCCGTCTCGTCGGTCTACACGCTGCCCGGGGAGACGATCACCGACACAGTGCACCTGGCCAGCCTCATCATCGACGATGCCACCGGCTATCAGGTGACGGGCGGGCTTTTCCGGGCCGGGGCGCTGCCCGATGGCACCTGCCCGGCCGCGTCTGACCCGGCCTGGCAGGACGCCGAGATCGTGCTGGAGATCGAGCCAACATCGGTCTCCATCGACAGCATCAGCGACGGCACGGCCGAACTGACGCTGGGTGCCTGGCAGGTGCCCAAGGACGAGCCGTCAGGTTGCCTTTCCTACGGCGAGACGCTGACAATGACGGTTGACGACAGCCCGGCCGCCACCGTTGAACACCCGGCCGGTGACGCGGACCAAACCACCCTGGTGATTCGTCCGCCCACCATCGCCACCCACATCAGCTTGACGGCGCTCAGCGCCGGCGACACCGTCTCGGACACCGTCAACATCGCCGCGCTCAGCGTCGTCCCTGATGTCACCTATGAGCTTCACGGCCAACTGTTGGGCCTGCCCGCTGCTGGCGATTGCCCTGGCGCCGGGGACGGGGCCTGGCAGGGCGCCGACCTGTTGGCGGAGTTCGACGGCGATATTGCCCGGGACGACCCGGGCGCCGACCAGGAACTGCCTTCCCAGGGCACCTGGCAGGTGGCGGCGATGACCCACACCATGTGCATCACATACGCCGAAACGGTGACGATGACCGTGCCCGGGCACGAGCCGGCCGTTGTTGAGCATTCACCCGGGCAGCCGTCACAATCTGCCCTGTATCGGCCGTTCCAGGCCACAACGGGTGGCGCGAGCATCGGCTTGGGCGCAAAACTGGCCTATGCGCTGTGTGGTCTCGGCGGCGCGGCCGCCGGAACCTGGCTGGTCCGTCGCTTCATCTGGCAGGCCTGAAATGATACCCAACATCAGTTCGATACCGCTGCTGACATCGGCCGAGGAGGTCACCCTGGCGCGGGCCATCGAAGCCGGGCTCTACGCCGAGCACCTGTTGGTGGCGGGCTGCCCAGACTACGCCACGACGAGCGAGCTGTGGGCCGTCCGGGCCGAAGGAAAAGCCGCTTGGACGGAGTTCTTCCAGGCCAATCTGCGGCTGGCCGCCCACATCGCCAACCGGTGGGCCATCCGATTCCGCATGGAAACCGACGACATCCTGCAGGAATGCTGTCTGGCCCTGGGCAGCGCCTTGATGTCCTGGGACTGGGCTCGCGGCACCCGGTTTTCGACGCTGGCCTGGCCCCGGATGATGTTCGCGGCGGAATCGGCCTGCTGGCAGCGACGCAGCGGCGGCCAGTCGTCCGTCTGGTGGATGCGCGCCAAGTCGGCTGAACGCCGCGCCTGGAGCCCGCCGCGACCTTTGACCGAGCGGGACGAAACAGCCAGCCGCGTCGACCGGGACGACCGCACGGCAATTATCAAGGGACGGCTGGCGCAACTCGACGACCGCGGCCGAATCGTGATTGAGCGACGTTTCGGCCTGCGCGACACGTCCACCACCTACACGCAACTGGCCAAAGACCTGGACGTGTCACCTCGCACCGTCAAGCGCATGGAGGAACGCGCCCTGGCGGCCATGGCCGCCGACCGCGAACTCGTGGCGGCCTGAACCGTCAAATGCCCGCCGCTTGGCGGGTCAATGCGGCCTTGGCCGCCTCCATCTCGACCACCTGCTTGAACAGCGGCATCTGTTCGTCGGCCTGGGTGACGGGGTTCATGCGTTGCAGCCGGGCCCGCATGGTGTCGAGCTGGGCTGTCAGCCGTCCCAGGCGCACAGCCGCCGCGTACGCCGCCGCATAGGCCGCATCCGGTTCGCGCATCACGGGGACGACGAGCAGCTCCGTCTCAAGGCGTTTGACATTCTCGTCGGCGGTTTCGTTGATGACGCGCTGAGCCCAGCCGTCCGCCTCGAATGGCAAGCTGAGCACCGTCTCACAGATCGCCCGGTAGGCCGGGTGACGGAAATCGACCGGCTCAACGCCGCACCAATCCGCCGGGAAGAAGGTTGGGTAGGCCAGCATGAGTTGGGTGAGCCCCCGCTCGGCCGCCAGGGTGGGCTCGTTCGCCGGCGGGTAGGGGATCGGCGGGGCCGCCTCAGGCGCGGCGTCGTCTCGGCGATCGGTTGGCAACATGTCGGCCGGCCCGGCCGCGACGACCGGCCCGGCAGGTGCCTTGGGCTTGGACGTCTTGCGGTGCCGCCGCGCCTTGGTGATGACCTCCCGCACCCGCTGCTCGTCCATGCCGACGATCTGCGAAACCTCGCCGATGAACTCCGTCTGCTTGTCCTTGTCAGGCACTTGCGCGAGCATCGGGGCGACGGCTCGCACCGCGTCCACCCGGCTGTCTGCCCGGTCGAGGTCGAAGCCGGCCAGCGTGTGCCGCATGACAAAGTCATACAGTGGCGCCGGGTTGGCCACCAGGTCCCGCAGCGCCGCCTCGCCGCGCTTCAGGCGCAAATCGCAAGGGTCGAGCCCTTCCGGGGCGACGGCCACGTAGGTCGGCACCGCGAACCGATCGGCCAGACCGAAAACCTTCAATGCCGCGTTTTGGCCGGCCTGATCGCCGTCAAAGGTGAAGACCACACGGCCCTGCTCGGGCACGCCGATCAGGCGCTGCAGCAGACGGGCGTGCTCCTCGCCGAAGGCCGTGCCGCAACTGGCGACGGCCGTCTCGATGCCGCTCAGGTGGGCAGCCATGACGTCCGTGTAGCCCTCCATCACGACGGCCTGCCCCTGCTTGCCGATCGGTCCGCGGGCCAGATCAAGCCCGTACAGCACACGCGACTTTTTGTAGACGGGCGTCTCGGCCGTGTTGACGTACTTGGCGGGCATGTGGTCGTCGTCGAACAGGTGCCGCGCCCCGAACCCCAGCACCGCCGAAGCCTGATCGCGGATCGGCCAGATGACCCGCCCCTGGAAGACGTCCCAGCCGCCGCTGGCCCTTATCAGGTTGGCTTGGGCGAGTTCGTCGTCTTTGAAGCCCTTGGCCGTCAAATGCTGATGCAGAGCCTGCCCGTCACGCGGCGCGAACCCCACGCCGAAGCGGGCCGCAATGTCACGGTCGAAGCCGCGTTCGTCCAGCATCTGCCGCGCCGGCAGACCGGCCGGCGTCAGCAGTTGGGCGGCGTAGAAGTCCGCCGCCGCCTGGTTGGCCGCCAGAATCCGGCCCCGGAGGCTGGCCGACACCCCCGTGGACGGGCCGTCCGTGAAATGCAGCGTCACACCAAACCGGTCAGCCAACTGCTGCACGGCCTCCATGTAGGAGGCGTTCTCAATCTGCTGGACGAACTTGATGACGTCGCCCCCCGCGCCGCAGCCGAAGCAGTAGAACAGTCCCTTCGACGGTGTGACGTGAAAGCTGGCGGTCTTTTCGTCATGGAAGGGGCAAAGCCCGGTCAGATCGGCGCCCGCGCGGCGCAGCGTCACATAACTGCCGACGACGTCCTCGATATGCGCCTGCTCGCGCACCAGCGCCAGGTCTTCATCAGCGACGCGAGGCATAGACGAATTCTACTTCGCCGCGCGATAGCGTCACATTGCCCGCCTAAACTGGTCACCATGAACGATGTGCCCGCCCGCTCGCAGCTCTGGAACGCCTCGACCGGGCAGCCGGATGCTGACGTGGTGCTTGCCCATGCCGGCGGGACGGCCCGCCTTAACCCGGGCGCGCCCGTCGGACGCGAGCAGCGCGAGGCCGCCGAGGCCGCGACGCTGAGGGCGGGCGCGACGCTGGCTCATGGCGCCGGCAACCGGGCGCGCGCGGAGGCACCCGACCCCTGGCGCACATGCTTCGAGCGGGACCGCGACCGCATCATTCACTCCACCGCGTTCCGGCGCCTGGCAGGGAAGACGGCGGTGGTCGTCTACCCAACCGATCATCAGCGCACCCGGCTGACACACGCCATCGAGGTGGCACAGGTGGCGCGGGCGATCGCGGCCGGCGTCGGCGCCAATGTCACTTTGACGGACGCCATCGGTTTGGGGCACGACTGCGGTCACGGGCCGGGCGGGCACGCCTCGGAAGAGGCCTTCGATGCCTTCCTGCCCGACGGCTTCTATCACGGCCCGTGGGGGGCCGACGTCGCCCTGGCCGGGCTGAACCTGACCGCCGAGACGCTGGACGGCATCCGCAACCACTCGTGGTCGCAGCCAGCGCCGTCCACCATCGAGGGCGAGATCGTCTCGTGGGCCGACCGCATCGCCTACTGCACCCACGACCTGGAGGACGCCCTGGCCGCCGGCATTGTCACCGCCGACGAACTGCCCGACGCGGTGAAGGGGCTTGGGGCCACCCACGCCAAGCAGGTGTCGACGCTGATCGCGGCCGTCGTCAACACAACCTGTGCCACCGGCCAAGTGGCGATGGACGCCGCCACCGCCAGCGCGTTGGCCGCCTTCCGCCGCTGGAACTACCAGCACATCTACACCCGTCCCGAGGCGCTGAACCAAAGCCACGCCGTGATCGCCGTCCTGCAGAACCTTGTCAGCTACTACGCCGAACACCCCGACACGATGCCGGCAGACTTCGTCAACCCGGACGACAAGGTGCTCGCGGCCGTCACCTACGTCGCCGGCATGACTGACCGATTCGCGTTTGACCGGGCCGTCGGGCTGCTGGGCTGGACGCCCGACCGCCTGCCGAAGGGCATCGGCCACGGGGCCTGAGCCGAAATTCCCCTCTGGGGAGGGGTGGCAGTCGCGAAGCGACTGACGGGGTGGTTGACGCGGCGGGCTCCAGCCGGCCCGAGCGCACAGGCACCGTACTCGACGCGTAATCAAGTGGCCACCCGGCCTGGGCAGGCGTCTGCGCCGTCGCCAGCTCGAACCGGCGTTCCGCCCGCCATGTCAACCGGCGGAGCCGGCCGCGTCGCTGTCGTCTATCGCCAAGCCCAGGCCGTCCCGGTCGTTCAGCCAGCCGTAGGGCAGGACGACGTGACCGCGGGGGCTTCCCTGGCGTCCCCTGGGACGCCCGATCTCGGCACGCGGGAAGGGCGCGCACTGATCCAAGCCGGCCAGCAGGCCGTCCAACTGCGCCAAGGAGGTGACGCTCGACAGCGCCAGCCGGGTGTCACCACCGACCGGAAAGCCCTTGAGATACCAGCCCGTGTGCTTGCGGATGTCTTTCATGGCGTGGGCCTCGCCCATCAGCTCCACGAGCAAGACGGCATGGCGGTGCAGCAGAGCGCACACCTCGCCGAGGTTCGGCAATGTCGTCTGCGGACACCCGGCCAGCGCGGCCGCGATGTCGGCGAAAACCCACGGCCGGCCAAGGGCGCCGCGCCCCACCTCGACGCCCGCGCAGCCCGTCTGGGCGATCATGGCGACCGCATCGGCACCCTCCCAGATGTCCCCGTTGCCGAAGACGGGGATGTCCACGGCCGCCACCACATCCGTGATCTTCGACCAGTCAGCCACCCCCGAATAGGCCTGCGCCACCGTGCGGGCGTGCAGGCATAACCCGGCAACCCCGGCGTCCTCGGCGATGCGCGCCACGTCCAGGCAAGTCGGGTGGTCATCGTCCAGCCCGATTCGCGTCTTGACCGTGACCGGCACGCCGAAACGGTCGGCCGATTGGACGGCCGCTTCGATCAGCGCCCTTGTCAGGCCCAGCTTCCAGGGCAGCGCCCCGCCACCGCCACGGCGCGTCACCTTGGGCACCGGACAGCCGAAATTGAGGTCGATGTGCTGCGCGCCGAAGCCGACGGCGATGCCGACCGCCACCCACAACGCGTCCGGGTCCGACCCATAAAGCTGCACCGAGCGCACCGGCTCACCGTCCCAAAACGCCATCATTGAGGCGCTGTGGTCGTTGCCCGCCACGATGCCCTGCGCGGTCAACATCTCGCAAACCGCCAGCCCCGCCCCCTGCTCGTAGCACAACTGCCGGAAGGCGGCGTTCGTCACCCCGGCCATCGGTGCCAGGACGACCGGCGGGTCGACCACCACGGCACAGGCGCAAGACGGCGCATTCAGCACGATAGGCACGAGTCATGATTTTACGGAATAATGTGTGAGAAAAGGAGGCACCAGATGACAATGGCCACTAGCGAACCTCA
>WRFI01000079.1 GCA_009778875.1 Propionibacteriaceae bacterium
GGCCAGCATGAGATCGATCTGCGCTATGCCGACGCGCTGTCGATGGCCGACAACATCATGACGTTCCGCGTCGTCCTCAAGGAGGTGGCGACAAGCCAAAACATCGTCGCGTCGTTCATGCCAAAACCGTTCACCGAATACCCCGGCTCCGGCATGCACACCCACCTGAGCCTATTCGAGGGTGACACCAACGCCTTCTACGACGCCGCTTCGCCCATCCAGCTGTCGGCGATCGGCAAGAGCTTCGTGGCGGGACTGCTGGCGCACGCGCCGGAGATCACCGTCATCACGAATCAGTGGACGAACTCCTACAAGCGGCTGACGGGTGGCGGGGAGGCCCCGTCCTATGTCTGCTGGGGACGCAGCAACCGCTCGGCGCTGATACGCATTCCGCTGTTCAAGCCGAACAAGGCGTCAAGCGCGCGCGTCGAGTACCGCGCCATCGACTCGGCCTGCAACCCCTACCTGGCGTACGCGGTGATACTGGCCGCCGGCCTGGACGGCGTCGAAAAGGGCCTGCCGCTGCCGCTTGAGGCCGAGGACGACGTCTGGGAGCTCAGCCAACGCGAACGCAAGGCGCTGGGCATCAAGGCGCTGCCGTCAAACCTGGGCGAGGCGATCGAGGCAATGGAGGACTCGGAACTGGTGGCCGAAACCCTCGGCGAACACGTCTATGACTACTTCCTGCGCAACAAGCGGGCCGAATACGAGCAATACCGCAGCCAGGTGACCCCCTACGAGCTGAAAACGCTGCTGCCGTCCTTGTAAATTCCCCGCCTCAGCAGGGATGGCGGTGGAGCCGCCGGGGTGGTTCAAGAGGGATGAGGGAATTGTCCCGAGACCGATGACGCAAGCGGTTGCGTCGTGTAGGATCACAGCATCCGTAGAGAAGGACGACCGTGGCAACTATCCATGACGTGGCGGCAGCCGCTGGTGTCTCGACGACAACCGTGTCCCGGGTGTTTGGCCAGCCGAACCAGGTCATCGAGTCGACCCGCCTGCGGGTCCAGGCCGCCGCCAGTGCGCTTGGTTACCGGCCCAACCGGGTGGCCGCGCTGCTGCGCTCGGGCAAGACGGGGACGGTCGGCCTGCTTGTGCCCGACCTCGAGAACCCCTACTTCGCCATGATAACGAAGGGCGTCCAGGCCCGCGCCCGCGAATCGGGCCTGACAACCTTTGTGGTCGATTCCGACGAGAACGCCGAACGCGAACCGAAGTTTCTGCAGTTGCTGGCCACCCAGACGGACGGCGTCCTGCTGTGCTCGCCCCGGGCGCTGATCGACGACGCGGCCGTGGCGCAAGGCCAAAACGTCGTGCTGGTGAACTCGACCTTGGAGGGGTTGTCGTCGGTCAGCGTCGACTACGCGACGGCGATGGTCAAGGCGGCAGAGCACCTTTATGCGCTTGGGCACAGGCACGTCGCCTATGTCGGCGGCCCCCAGACGTCTTGGTCTGACAAGATGCGGCGAAAAGGCTTGACCGCCGCCATGGATCAGAAGGCCGATCTTCACATCATCGACCTGGGCAGCTTCGTTCCCAAGGTGACGGGCGGCGCGGCGGCGGCCGATCTGGCCGTGGCCACCGGCGCCACCGCCTCCATCGTCTTCAATGATCTGATGGCCATCGGCTTCATGAATCGGCTCACCGAGCGTGGTTTGAGTATCCCGGCACAGATGAGCGTCGTCGGCTGCGACGACACGTTTGTGGCGCAGTTCGCGGCGGTGCCCCTGACCACCTTCCACATCGACATTTCAGGCATGGGTGCCCGGGCCGTCGATCTTTTGAACCAGCAGACCTCGCCAGGCAACCACAGCCTGGTCACCGGCATGCCCTGGCCGGGCGAGCTGGTGGTTCGCGCCTCAACGGGAGTGGCGCCTTAGGAGGGGAATTTTCCGTGGCGTCGCCGGTTGACATGGCGGGCGGAACGCCGGTTCGAGCTGGCGACGGCGCAGACGCCTGCCCAGGCCTGGTGGTCACTTGATCACGCGTCGAGTACGGCGTCTGTGCGCTCGGGCCGGCGGGAGCCCGCCGCGTCAACCACCCCGTCGGCTCCGCCGCCACCCCTCCCCAGAGGGGAATTTTCCGTGGCGTCGCCAGCTCGAACCGGCGTTCCACCCACCATGTCAACCGACGGAGCTCCCCAGAGGGGAATCTCCACGGCCAATGTCACGATTTGGCATACCTAGTTGACAGACGCTCCCAAAGTGCTGCTAAACTCTTTTTCAATGTAAACGATACCGTGACGTATCTGCCAAGAACCGATCACATGTTGTCAACCGGCAGATGGCAGACAGAAATCGTTTCCATTTGGTCTTGGTAGCGACGCTGGGCCAAGGCCCCGACCGTGATGCTCATGGAGGACATCGTGAAGCGTTTGGGCGAGTCACCTAACGATAGCCGAAGCGACGCCCCGTCCCGCCCGACGCGCATCATCCAATTCGGCGAGGGCAACTTCTTACGGGCGTTCGTCGACTGGCAGGTCCAGCAGATGAACAAGGCCGGGGTCTTTGACGGGGGCGTGGCGGTCGTGCAACCCCTGGCGACGGGCCGGGTGGCCGAACTCGAACAGCAAGACCGGCTCTACACCGTCCTCCTCGAAGGGCTGAGGGACGACGCGCTGGTCAGCACACACGAGATCATCACCGTCATCAACCAGACGATCGACCCGTATGCGAACTGGCCGACCTTCCTGGCGCTGGCCGACAACCCGGATGCCTGCGTCATCATCTCGAACACTACCGAGGCAGGCATCGCCGTCGATCCAGCCGACACTGCCGAGACTGTGCCGCCGAAGGGGTTCCCGGCCAAGCTGGCTCACCTGTTGCGACGCCGCTTCCAGGCTGGCCTGCCCGGCTTCTTGATCCTGCCTTGCGAGCTGATCGACGACAACGGCCCGGCCCTGCGAAACGCCGTGCTGGAGTGCGTCGCCCGCTTCGGGTGGGGCGACGATTTCGCGCACTGGATCGACACGGAAAACCGATTCCGTTCAACCCTGGTCGATCGAATCGTGCCCGGGTTCCCGGCAGATCGGGCCGAGTCGCTGTGGGCCGACTGGGGCTATGAGGATTCGCTCATGGTCAAGGCCGAGCCGTACGGGCTGTGGGCCATCGAGGCCACCGCCGACGACCTTGCGTGCTTCCCCGCCCAAAAGGCCGGTCTCGAGGTTGTGCTGACCAACGATCTGCGCCCCTACCATGACCGCAAGGTGTATCTGCTGAACGGGCCGCACACGACGATGGCACAGTTGGCCAGGCTGGCCGGGCTGCACACCGTCGGCGAGACGGTCAGCGATCCCGACTTCCGACCCTTTAT
The DNA here is from genome assembly GCA_009778875.1 of Propionibacteriaceae bacterium. Lineage (GTDB taxonomy): Bacteria > Actinomycetota > Actinomycetes > Propionibacteriales > Propionibacteriaceae > WRGV01. Next base: position 3,313 of record WRFI01000079.1, read on the forward strand.
CGAGGCCCAGATAAGCCGCGAGATCATTCCGGCGATCGACCTGCCGCGCGCCGAGGTTGAATCTTTCGCGCGGGACGTCATGCAGCGGTTCGAGAATCCGTCCATCTCGCACAGCCTGGACGTGATCGCGCTCAACTCGGTGGCCAAGTTCGTCGCCCGGTTGCTGCCCACAATCAAGACGAACGTGGCGGACGGACGCGGCTTGCCGCCGCGCACCTGCTTGGCCCTGGCCGGTCTGCTGGCCATCTACTGGCGTAGGCAAGGGGACGTGACGCCCACAGATTTGCCGTCGGTGACCGACGCGTTCGCGGCCGCCGACGGCGATGTGCCAGCCGTCTTGGCCGACGCCAGCCTGTGGGGTGAGGACCTGACCGCCATCCCCGGTCTGGCCCAGCTGGTCAGTGACGATCTTGCCCTCATCGAGTCGGAGGGTGTGCGATCTTTGGTCAGGGGGTTGTCGTGAACGTCATCCGACTGGCCCTCGATGATTCGGTGGCGGTGGCCTGTGTGCCACTGTCCGCCGGCGACATCGCCACCTGTGACGGCATCTGCGTGACGGCTCGCCAGGCCGTTGACGCCGGCCACAAGATCGCCATACGCGACATCGCCCTCGGCGAACCCGTCTTCAAGTACGGCCTGCCAATCGGTCATGCCACGCAGGCAATTCGGGCGGGCGACTGGGTGCACAGCCACAACCTGGCCACCAACCTGGACGCCAACCTTGACTACACGTACGACCCCCAGCCAAACGTGGCGGTGGCCGGGCAGCCGGAGTCGACTTTTCCCGGGTATGTCCGCGGCAACGGCGATGTCGGCGTGCGGAACACCTTGTTGATCGTGCCGACGGTTGGCTGCATCAACGGCACGGCCCGGGCGATCGCCCGCGAGTTCGAGCAGACCCATGGCGGGTTCGGCCACTTCGATGGCGTCGTCGTGGCGGAGCATCCGTTCGGCTGTTCGCAACTGGGCGGCGATCTGGCTGCCACCCGGACGATTCTGCAAGACATCGTCTGCCATCCCAACGCCGGCGGCGTCTTGGTCATGGGGTTGGGCTGCGAAAACAATCAGCTGGACGCGCTTCGCGACGGCCTGGGCTGGTACGACCCGGCGCGCGTCAAGTTCATGGTCGCGCAAGACGCGAAAGACGAGCTGGACGAGGCCGCCCGTCTGCTGGCCGAGCTTGACCAGGCCGCCAGCGCTGACGCGCGAACCGATGTGCCGACATCAAAGCTGCGGGTCGGCGTGAAATGCGGCGGGTCGGACGGCTTCTCCGGGCTGACCGCCAACCCGCTGGTGGGACGGTTTGCCGACTACCTCGTGGGGCAGGGCGGATCGATCGTCTTGACCGAGGTGCCAGAGATGTTCGGCGCCGAGCAGGTGCTCATGGCCAGGGCAACCGATCAGGCGGTGTTCCAGAAAGTGGTCGCCATGGTCAACTCCTTCAAGGACTATTTCCGGGGTTACGGCCAGCCGATCTACGACAACCCGTCGCCGGGCAACAAGCAAGGCGGCATCACCACCCTGGAGGAAAAGTCGCTCGGCGCGATCCAGAAGGCCGGCACCAGCGCCGTCGTTGACGTGCTGGAATATGGCCAAAAGGCCACCATGGCCGGGGTGTCACTGCTGTCGGGGCCCGGCAACGATCTCGTCTCGTCGACTGCTCTGGCCTGCGCCGGCTGCCAGATCGTCTTGTTCACGACGGGCCGGGGCACGCCCTTCGGCACCTTTGTGCCCACCCTGAAAATTGCGACGAACACCACCCTGGCTGAGCGCAAACCCGGCTGGATCGACTTCGACGCCGGCTCGCTGTTGACCGAGCCGATGGCAGCGGTCGCACCCTTGTTCATCGATCTGGTCCTGCAGACAGCCGGCGGCCAGCCCGCGCGGAATGAGACGTCCCGAATGCAACAAATTGCGATCTTCAAAGATGGAGTCACGGAATGACCAACAGGTTCCTGGGTGAGGATTTCCTCCTCACAAATGACACTGGCAAAGCGCTGTTCGCCAAATGCCAGGACTTGCCGATCATCGACTACCACTGCCACCTCGCCCCGGAACAGATCGCCGACGACGGCAACTTCGCCAACATCGTCGAGGTGTGGCTGGGCGGGCGCACCGAGACGGGCTTCTACGGCGACCACTACAAGTGGCGCCTGATGCGGACCAACGGTGTGCCCGAAGACCTCATCACAGGTGACGCCCCGGACGAGGCGAAGTTCGCCGCCTTCGCCGACACGATGGAAAAGGCGGCGGGTAACCCCGTCCATCTTTGGACGCACCTGGAACTGCGCCGCATTTTTGGCATCACGGACGAGTTGACGCCCGCCACCGCCTCATCCATTTTCGGGCGGACCAACGAGATGCTCGCCACCCCCGAGTTTTCCCGGCGCAACCTGCTGAGACGGGCAAACGTCGAGCAGGTTTGCACCACGGACGATCCGCTGGACGATCTGCATTGGCACAAGCAGTTGACGTCGGAAAAGTCGTTCCGGGTCATGCCGGCCTTCCGCCCGGACAAGGCGCTCAACATCGAGCGTCCCGGCTTCGGCGAGTGGCTCAACCAGTTGGAGCAGGTCGTCGGAGCCGGCCTCACGAGTTTTCCTGACGTCGTGGATGCGCTGGCCGCACGGGTCGACTACTTCCATGAACGGGGCAGCCGGCTGTCCGACCACGGCGTGGACTCGCTCACTTTCGTGCCGGCCACGCCGGCGCAGCTCGACGCGATTCTCAAGGCCGGCCGGGCCGGGCAGCCGCTGACGCCGGACGAGGTCATGGCGTATCGCACCGCCTTGTTGATCGAGCTGGCCCACATCTATGCGGGCCGCGGGTGGACGATGCAACTGCACTTCCACGCCACCCGCAACCTCAACAGCGCGCTGTTCCAGGCGATGGGGGTTGACGTCGGAATCGACGCGATGACAGATGAGCCTTTGGCGGCCTCTCTGGTGCAATTCCTGGACGCCGTCGCCCAAGGCGGCGCCCTTCCCCGCCTGATTGTCTATTCGCTCAACCCAAACGACTGGATGCCGATTTCGTCGATCATCGGCTGCTTCCAGGGTGCCATGCAGCAGGGGCTGACTCTCGGCAACGCCTGGTGGTTCAACGACACCCGCAGCGGTATCCGGTTGCAGTTGACGACCACCGCAGAGCAATCGCTGCTCGGCAACTTTGTGGGCATGACCACCGATTCCCGCAGCTTCCTGTCGTATCCCCGTCACGAGTATTTCCGACGCATCTTGTGCGACCTCGTGGGCGAATGGTCGCAGCGCGGTGAAATCACCGATGACCTCAACCGGTTGGCCGAATTGGTGGGTAGTATCGCCTACTTCAATGCCAAGAAGTTCTTCTCGCCGACCACACAGCCAAAGATGGCTGAGAAGGGGGCCGTATCAACGTAGATCGAGGAAAACCACCCCGGCGGCTCAGCCGCCACCAGACAACTCCACAAGAGATTGACCACCCCGGCGCTTCGCGCCACCCCTCCTCAGGAGGGGAATAATCCCGGCGCTTCGCGCCACCCCTCCTCAGGAGGGGAATAACTAGAAGAGAAAAGGAAAGAAAATGCAGTTCCGATTTCGCAAGACCACAGCGGCAGCCGCGGCGGTTTTGGCGCTCGGCCTGATGGTCTCATGCAGCGCGCCAACCCCCGTCACGCCAGCCAACCCGAGCGGCAGCTCGGACGCTGTGCCCGACAAGCCCTCCAGCCCCGTCACCCTCAACATTCTCGATGTCGCCGGCGACCTCCAACTGACGCAGGGCATGATTGACGAGTTCGTCAAGAACAATCCCGACATCATCTCGTCTGTCACCTATGACACTGGCACGGCGCCCGACCTGCCCGGCAAGCTGAAGGCTCAACAGGACGCCGGCCGTGTCAGCATCGACATGGTTCTGACGGGCACTGACGGCCTGGCCTCCGGCATCTCGCAAGGCCTGTACCTGCCGATCGCCGACACGTTCAAGGATCGTCTGACCAACATGGCCAACTACCTGAAGCCGGCCGCCGACATGCAGACACTGGCCCAGGGCCAGGGCGTCGTCGTCACCTACTACCCCTCCGGCCCGCTGCTGGAATACAACCCGGACGTTGTCACCAACCCGCCGACGACGCCAGATGAACTGCTGGCTTGGGCGAAGGCCAACCCCGGCAAGTTCGGTTACGCCCGTCCGGCCAACTCCGGCCCCGGACGCACCTTCATTATGGGCCTGCCCTACATCCTCGGCGACTCGAACCCGCAGGATCCGGTCAACGGCTGGACCAAGACTTGGGACTTCCTCAAGCAACTCGACCAGTACATCGACTACTACCCGACGGGCACCACTCCCACCATGCAGAACATCGGCAATGGCACCTGGGACATGATCGCGTCGACCACCGGCTGGGACATTAACCCGCGCGTGCTCGGTACCGTCCCCGCCAACTTCAAGGTGACGAACTTCACCGGGTTCACCTGGGTGACGGACGCTCACTACGTCGTAGTTCCGAAGGGCGTTAGCGCCGACAAGCAGGCCGCCATCATGCTGCTCATCAACGACATGCTGACGCCCGAGCAGAATGCTAAGGCCTACGACAAGGGTTACTTCTACCCCGGCCCGGCCGTGCAGGGTGCGACCCTCGCCATGGCCCCGCAGGAATCACAAGACGCCATCGCGCAGTTCGGCCGTCCCGAATACGACGCGATGATCGCCAACAATCCGACGGCTCTGCCCCTGAGCGCC
>WRFI01000080.1 GCA_009778875.1 Propionibacteriaceae bacterium
CTTGAGCACCTCTTCGAACCCGTCCTGGACGGCCTGCAGTGCGGGGTGCGACATGATGACGGCCACACCGATGGTGTACGTCTTGGCGGCCGAGGTGGTATCAGAACCCGCCGGGGCCGAGCTAGAGGGAATCGTGTTGGCCGGACTGGTGCAGGCCGTCAACGCCAGACCCAGCGCGGCGACGGTGGCGGCACCGGCAGTGAACAGACGACGGATTTTCATTACGTCTCCTATGTGATCGTTATGAGTATTAGGACGGTGAAGCCATCCAAGTGCCCTTTACCCTAGCGCACGGCGAAGAGACTCTTTTGCGCTGTCCATTTGGTGATGCGGTGCCATGGGAGGCTCTCAAATCTGGCCGGCGGTGAAGGTTGACACGCCGTAGGCAGGGGCGATTTGGGTGTTCCACTGGTCGCAGAAACCCTGCTTGAGCACCTCTGACTGTTGGGCGGGGCCGCGCCATTGAGCCACGGTGGCGTCCGCGCCGGCCCAGTCTTGCGCCCTGATCTGTTGGGCCCATTGCACATACAGTTCGTCGGTCTGCGCGGAGACAGACAGTGCCTGACGCAGTTGGGCGGCCAAGCTGGCGCCATCCGGCAGCAGTGTCACCGGGGCGGCGTCGATGGCCGAGATCTGTTGTTGCCGGGCCGCGGCAACGCCCTGAAGGGTCGCGATGTCATAGTCGGTGGCGATCTTGTTGTTGAGATCGCTTAGAACTGATCGCAAATCGGCCCTGGTTTGGGCGCTGGCCTGCAACACCTGCTCGAGGTAGCGGGCCTGGTCGGCGGCAGACTGGCCGGGGGCCGGGACGCCGTAGGCGCCGGTGCCCTGGCCGGTCCCGCCCGCCCCGGTGGACGGAAAGTAGTTGCTGCTGACGGGGTATTGCTGCTGGTTTCCGGCGGAGTCGGTCAGCGTGACGATGGCCGGTGCCGCGTAGGCGCAGACCTGGCCGGCGTCGATGGTGCCGCAGTAACTGGGCCCGACGGCGGTCACCTGGCTGGTGGTGCCGCTGGTGGTGCCATCGGAGAAACCCAGCCAGGTGGGTGTGGCTTGGTCAGTGCCGCACACCAGCAGCCAGCCACCGTCCCAGGTGGACAGCGATATCGGCCAGGTGCCCGCTGGGCAAGCCTGGATGCCGGCGGCAGGGGACGGGTAGGCAACCTGCCCCGTGCTGGCCATCCACGATTCGGCCGCCGGGTGGACGCTGCTGTTGCCTTTCGCGTCGACCACCACAATCGAGGCGCCCCCGCCAATCCGGTAGACGGTGCCATCAGTGCAGGTGATCGTGATGCCGCCAGCGCCGAAATCCACTTTGGACGCCTTGGCCCTGGGGTGGTCGGTGTCGTTGATGGTCACCTGAAACTGATCGCCGCCACAGACCAACACCGAACCGGTGTCATACTTCGTCCACGACACGACACTCATGCCCGACGGGCATGACGGCATATCCTGCGGCCACTGCATGTTCGCCTGCACCTGATCAGAAAAAGCCGGGACGTAGACGGTCGTGGTGATCTGGTTGGTGAAGTGCCATTCCGACAGGACGCCGTCCATGAGCAAGCCGCCGTCCGCGCTCAAACTGGGAATCGGCTGGCCATTGTCGGCCCGCAAAACGGTCAACGCGGGAAAGGCCAGCATTCCCTGGCTGTACACATCAACTGCCACCAGGCCGTCCGACATCGACACCATCGGGTACCAGTAATCACCCGATCCGTCGGTCTGGTAGGTGCTCTGCCACAGCACATCGCCGGTATTGATGTTGAAAGCCCATACGCGTCCATCACCTGACGCGGCATAGGCCGTGGACTGACCGTCCCACGCGATGCCCTGAATAGCCGGCCACGCATCGGCGCTCGGCAACTCGGGCGACGACCACAGTTGGCCGCTGTAGCCAGCGGCCGGGTCTTGGGCCGATGTGCCGTAGTCTGACGTCATGATCAGCATGTCCGGGTGGTCGGGCCCCAATCGCATCATCCACTCGTCATCACCGTCGCAGGTCGTCAGAATGGCGGGGCTACCATTCGGCACGTTGATTTGCTGGTTGTCAAGCCGGGTGCCGGTGTCATCACTACCCACGCAGACCCGGCGGTTGGAGAAAATCTGCGCCGACGTGTAGCTGTTGGCTTGATAGACGACGAACCCGGTTTGCGCGTCAAGAACGTAGGTGTTGGAGTTGATGTGCCAGGCGAACAATCCTTGGGCCTCATCGAAAGGCTGGGCCACGGGGCCTTCGTCCACCGGGGCGTACATCTGCACCGACGTGGTCCACTTGGGGGCTCCGGGGCCCGTGTAGTAGCCGATGGCGGCCGATGTCTGGTCCGGGGGGTAGTTTCCCATGATGTCGACATTGGAACCAATAACCAAAACGCCCTGGCTGGTGGCCACGACATCGAAGATGTAGCCGCCGATGCTGGTGACAAGTATGCCTGTCGTCTGGCCGGTTCGCACGTCCACCCACTCCACTATGTTCCAGCTACCATCTGGAAGGGTGGATATCTCACACGCCAAAGCCTGGTCGGCGATGATGCCCGAACAAGCGCCGTCGATGGTCCAGAGCGTCTCACCGGTGGCCAGATCCACGCCGACGGTCTTCTCTGTGGTGCCGAAGTACGAAAAGACCGCCGCGGTCTCAGTCGCCCCGATCGGGGAGTAGTAGGTGTCCGGCGTCGGAAACGGCAACTGTCGCATTCCGTCAAGGAACGTCGGCTGCCGGGGCGCGCTGGCCGGGGCGGTGCCCGTCACCTTCAAGCCGCCATTCGAGCCGCCCCCGAGCCGTGGCACCACCACGATGGCGGCCACCACCGCGACCACCACCAGCCCGATCAGCGCGATGATGAGCGGCGTTTTGCGTCTGGCTGGCGGTGCTGGCACAGGCTGCGGAGCGAGCACGGGCTGCGGCACAGCCAGCACCGGGGCCACCCGGCGGGCCGCCACCGCCGCCTTGACGCTGTCGTCGCCCACCTGGCTCAGCCAGTCCAGCAGGCCAGGGTAGGCCTGGGGATGGCTGGCGATGCCGCGCCACAGGCTGGGGTAGTCGGCGGCGATGGCCTGCAAGGTGGCGCCCGGCGTGGTGGGATCGGCGACGGCGGCGCTCGCCTGAGCCAGATCAAAGGTGGGGGGCATGGTTCCTCCTCATTGATGGGTGCACCGGAAGTGATCGTATCATCGTCCGGTAAGCTGATCCCACTATGACTGCTGCCCTGATACCAATGCTTCTGCCGGCCTGGCTCAACCCCGAAAACATCCTCAACGCCCTGGGCAACTGGGCCCTGTGGGGCGTCGTCGCGATCGTCATCGTTGAGTGCGGGCTGTTCTGCTTCTTCTTGCCAGGCGATTCGCTGCTGTTCGCCGTCGGCATGTTCGTCGCCCTGGGTACCATCACCTTTGGGACGACGGCCAGCGGCTGGGTGCTGGTGGCGGCCTGCGTCATCTTGTCGATCGCGGCCATTCTGGGCAACACGATCGGCTATTGGATCGGGCGCGTGGTCGGCCCACCGCTGCTGCGCCCGCGGACGGGGCTGATGGGCAAGATCTTCAAGCAAAAATACGCCGACAACACGCGGGTGTTCTTCGAGAGCCGCGGCCACATCGCCTTGGTGTTGGCCCGGTTCGTGCCGGTGGTGCGCACCTTTGTGACGCTGGTGGCCGGCATCTCGAAGATGAGCTTCCCGATCTTCATCGGCTACTCGGCCATCGGCGGCGTGCTCTGGGGCACCGGGGTGACGATCCTCGGCTATTTCCTGGGCCAGATCAGCTTCATCCACAAACACATTGAGATCGCCCTGGTGCTGATCGTGTTGGTGTCGTTCATTCCGGTGGTGGTCGAGACGATCAACCAGCGCCGGGCCGCCAAAGCCAACCAGTCGGCTTAGACTTCGAAGTCGGGCTCTGTCCCGTCGGGGTGCAGGGCGTTCATGTCGCCGCTGCTGCGCCGCAGCACGTCGCTTAGACGCTCGGCCGCCGCCACCACGGAGGCCGCGTGCATGCGTCCGGGTTGACGGGTCAGACGCTCGATCGGGCCTGACACCGACACTGCCGCGATGACCTTGCCACCGGGGGTGCGCACAGGGGCGGACACGGAGGCCACACCCACCTCGCGCTCGGCTACCGATTGGGCCCAACCCTGACGACGGACGGTCTGAAGCTGCATGGCCGAGAATGACGCCCCGACGAGGTCGCGGCGCAGTCGCTCGGAGTCTTCCCAGGCCAGCAGCACCTGAGCCCCGGATCCGGCCGTGATCGGCAGTTGCGTGCCGACGGGGATCGTGTCGCGCAAACCGACCGGCCGATCGGCGGTCGCCACGCAAATGCGCACATCGCCCTGGCGACGGAACAACTGCGCCGACTCGCCGGTGATGTCGCGAAGACGGGCCAGGATCGGTCCGGCGGTTGCCAGCAGCCGGTCTTCACCGGCCGCGGCGGCCAGTTCCGTCAGGCGCTGGCCCAAAACAAACCGTCCATGCAGATCGCGGCCCACCAGCCGATGGTGTTCCAGCGCCACCGCCAGGCGGTGAGCCGTGGGGCGTGCCAGCCCCGTTTGCTGCACCAGGCCGGCCAAAGTCAGCGGCCCAGTTTCCAAGGCGTTGAGCACCATTGTGGCCTTGTCAAGAACACCCACGCCACTTGTTTCGTCCATGCCTTGAGACTACTATCTCGCATTCCGGTATGGCAAACCTACACTGATACCATGTCTACGACACTCAGCGAGAAGTTGTGGGACGCCCATGTAGTGCGATCAGCACCGGGCGAGCCCGACCTGCTATACATTGATCTGCACCTGGTCCACGAGGTCACCAGCCCCCAGGCATTTGATGGTTTGCGCCTGACCGGACGCCAAGTCCGCCGTCCAGACCTGACCATCGCCACTGAAGATCACAACACCCCGACCACCGATATTGACAAACCCATTGCCGACCCGATCTCGGCGCTGCAGGTGGCCACGCTGCGCGCCAATGCGGCCGAATTCGGTGTGCCGATCCACTCGCTGGGGGACGCCGAACAGGGCGTCGTCCACGTGCTCGGACCCCAGTTGGGCTTGACCCAACCGGGAATGACGATCGTCTGCGGCGATTCGCACACCGCCACCCATGGCGCCTTCGGGGCGCTGGCCTTCGGCATCGGCACAAGCGAGGTCGAGCACGTCTTGGCGACGCAGACCCTGCCGCAGGCCCGGCCCAAGACGATGGCCGTCAACGTCCTGGGTGCCCTGCCGGCCGGTGTCAGCGCCAAGGATGTTGTGTTGGCCCTGATTGCCCAGGTCGGCACGGGCGCCGGCATCGGCTACGTCGTCGAGTACCGTGGCCCGGCCATCGAGGCCCTTTCGATGGAGGGTCGCATGACGATAGCGAACATGAGCATCGAGTGGGGCGCGAAGGCCGGGCTGGTCGCGCCGGACGACAAGACCATCGAATATGTGCGGGGGCGCCGTTTTGCCCCGAAGGGCGAGCAGTGGGAGGCGGCCGTTGCCTATTGGCGCACCCTGTTCACCGACCCCGGTGCGCACTTCGATGCCGAAATCGACCTGGACGTGTCGAACCTGACGCCGTTTGTCACCTGGGGCACCAACCCGGGGCAGGGTGTGCCGCTGGGCGGCGTGGTGCCGTCCCCCGACAGCTTCGGTGACGACGCGCTGCGCAACGCGGCCGAGCGCGCTCTGGCCTACATGGACTTGACGCCCGGCACCAAGATGACTGACGTGCCCATCGATGTGGTGTTCGTCGGCTCCTGCACCAACGGACGGATCGAAGACCTGCGGGCCGCAGCCGAAGTCCTGAGGGGACGCCAGGTGGCCCCCGGCGTCGAGATGCTGGTGGTGCCCGGCACGGCGGCGGTGCGTGCCCAAGCCATCGAGGAGGGCCTCGACGAGGTGTTCACCAACGCCGGGGCGCAGTGGCGGTTCGCCGGCTGCTCAATGTGCCTGGGCATGAACCCCGATCAGCTCAAGCCCGGCCAGCGCTGCGCGTCCACATCTAACCGCAACTTTGAGGGACGTCAAGGCCCCGGCGGACGCACCCATCTGGTCTCGCCCGCCGTCGCCGCCGCTACTGCCGTCGCCGGCCATCTGGCCGCCCCCACAGATCTTTGACACCAAAAGGAGTCCAACCATGAAAGCTTTCACCACCCACACCGGCGTACCGGTGCCGCTGCGGCGCTCGTCCGTCGACACGGATCAGATCATTCCGGCCAGCTACCTGAAGCGCATCACGCGGACGGGATTCGAGGACGGGCTGTTCTCGGCCTGGCGCCAGGATCCCGACTTCGTCCTCAACCGTCCGGTTTATGCCACGGGGACGGTGCTGGTGGCCGGGCCCGATTTCGGCATCGGCTCGTCACGCGAGCATGCCGTCTGGGCGCTGATGGATTACGGGTTCGTCGCCGTCATCGCCCCGCGCTTCGGCGACATCTTCCGCAACAACGCCGGCAAGGCGGGGCTGCTGGTGGCCACCGTCGACGACGCCACGGTCGAGCAGCTTTGGGACGCAATCGAAGCGGCGCCCGGTGAGACGATGACAGTGTCGCTGGCCGACAAGACGATCACCCTGGGCGGGGCGACCTGGCCGTTCACCATCGACGACCACACCGCCGCCCGTCTGCTGGCCGGCCTGGACGACATCGGCGCGACGCTGCAGCACGAGCCCGAAATCGCGGCGTTCGAGGCTGGGCGTCCAACCTTCCTACCGCATACGATAGAGGCGTGACCCTGTTCCGCGATATCAACCGCGAGGCGGCGCCGCCCTGGTTCCGCCGGCTGGCGCCGATTCTGCACGCGGCGCTGAGCTTGCTGGTGAGGCGCGATTGGGACGAGTTTCCCGCGCTGCCGAAGACGGGTCCGGCGATCTTGGTGTTCAATCACCTGTCCAGCTTCGATGCCGTGGTGGTCGCCGATTACGTCTTGTACCACGGCCGGTACCCATACTTCCTGGCCAAGGCGTCGCTGTTCAACGTGCCGGTGCTGAAGCATCTGATGCGGGCGATCGATCAGATTCCCGTCTACCGCGGCACCGGCCAAGCTGGTGACGCCTTGGCGGAGGCGAAGCACCGGCTGGCCCAGGGCAAGGTCGTGGTCATCTTCATGGAGGGGACGACGTGCCGCGACCCCAAGTTGTGGCCCTTCGCCGCCAAGACGGGCGCCGCCCGGTTGGCGATCGACACGGGCGTGCCCGTCATCCCGGTGGGCCAGTGGGGGGTATCGACCCTGTGCCCCGACAACGCCGGCCCGCAGCGAGCACCGGAGCCGGTGCCGCGTCCGTGGGTGCATTTTAGGGGTGGACGCCCCGTTGACCTGAGCGCATTCGGTCGCGACGCAACCGACCGGGCAGCGGTCCGGGGTGCCACGACGACCATCCTTGACGCCTTGGTGCACCAAGCCGAGTTGGCCAGAGGCAAGAAGGCCCCACCGCAGCGCTGGAACCCGGACACTCAAAGCTACGTCGACCCGGCAGACGCCATTTGGTGATTCCCCTCCGGGGAGGGGTGGCGGCGGAGCCGACGGGGTGGTCTTCAATTCCCCTCTGCGGAGGGGTGGCAGTCGCGAAGCGACTGACGGGGTGGTCCTCCAGGCGGTGCAGCGCCGCAGCCACGGAAAATTCCCCTCTGGGGAGGGGTGTCGGCGGAGCCGACGGGGTGGTCTCGCGAGGAGGTGCAGCGACACAACCGGGGTGGTCTGTTACCTTTTTTGTGCTGACGCGGACGCTTCGCGTCCTTGTCGTCGGAGTTTGGTGGTGGCGCCAGGTGGGTGGTCACCAAATTGGCTGGTTTTGCCGTGCCAGTTGCGGCTGGCTGCCGGGGACGGGGGTGGCTGGGTTGGCCGGTTTCGGGGTTCCGGACGTCAGAATGAGGAGATAACCCCGCAAAACCTCCCCGTGAATGGCCTTACCGGGCACGGTTGTAGGACTTAGCACGGGTTTGACCCAGTTTTCATGTAGGTAAGTCCGGCAACCGTCGCTCCGGACAGGCAGATCAGCCGAGGTTTGCGGAGTTATCACCGGCGACGGACTTCGAGGCCAACCAGGACGACGACATACCACCCA
>WRFI01000081.1 GCA_009778875.1 Propionibacteriaceae bacterium
ATGTCCCCGCCCAGCAGATCATCCCGAACAACAACACCGGTCAACGTCAAGTTACCGGTATTCGTCGCCTTGATCGTGTAAACAATCGGGTCCCCAACCTGCGCCGGATCAGACAAACCCGACCGGTCAGCCGTCTTGACAACACCCAAGCCAGGGCCGTAACCAGGCGTGGCGGTCAGATCAGTGGTCACCTCACCGGTATCAGACACCCGCGTGCCCTCAGGATCAACACCCGTGCCGGTGGCGGTGTTCGTCACAGTACCGGCATCGATATCAGCCTGGGTCAAGGTGTAGGACCCTGAACAGGTAGCCTTCTCACCCGGAACCAACGCCCCAGCCGTACCGGGCCAGTTGCAAGACGACGTAACATCCCCGCCCAGCAGAGCATCAGTGACCGTCACCCCAGTCAGCGACACGTTACCGGAGTTCTTGGCCGTGATCGTGTAACCGATCCGATCACCGGCCATCACCGGAACACCGAACCCGAACAGATCATCCGTCTTCGTGACCGTCAACGCAGGCAGCAGTTCGGACGGCACAAGCACCGTGTCCGGCGGCGAATCAACCCGCTGGTCGCTGCCTGGCCGGGTACCGCCAGCCGTGGCCGTATTCGTCAACTTGCCGGCATCAACATCGGCCTGGGTCACCACATACGTCGCCGTGCAGGTAACCGAATCACCCGGCGCCAGTGCGCCAGATGGGCAGTCGATGCTGGACATGGTGCCGGTGCCAGTGAAATCGGAATCATCGATACCGATACCGGACACCGTCGCATTGCCCGTGTTCTCAACCACGAACGAGTAGTAAACCGTCTCACCCAAAACCAGCTGGGTGACCGGGTCACCATTGGCATCGCTGGCGATCTTGTGCATTGTCAACGCGCCAGCAAACGGGATGAACACATCCGTGTCGTTGCTGCCCGTCACCGCCGGCGGGTCGGGGTTAGCGGGCGTCGACGGCGGGGTGGCCGTGACCGTCGCATCGTTGTGCACATGCCCGGCATCAATATCAGCCTGGGTCGCCGCATAGGTCGCCACGCCAGTCACCGACTGGCCAGGCCCCACCACGCCCGGCTGGGCGGAATCAGGCCACGTGTAGCTGATAGCCGAAACACCAGGCAGATTGTCAGCCACGGACACGTCGCTCAGCGTCACGTTGCCGTCGTTGGTGGCCTCGAACTCGAACCTCACATTGTCGCCGGCGTGCACCGGATCGGTGGTCACGCTGCCCGTCTTGATCAAGCTGATCGACGGGGCAGACGTCAGCGACAACCTGTTCGTGTCCTCACCGGTGACGGCCGGGCCGGTGGGCGGGGTGCCCGACACCGTGACGAGGTTCTCGACGACGCCAGCATCGATCTCGCCTTGCGTCAAAGCATAGGTGGCCTCGGCCGTCGCCTCTTCCCCAGGCGCCAACGTGCCGGGGGTGCCTGGCCAGGTGTAGTTGATGGTGGCCGCGCCCAACAGAATGTCCTCGGCGGTCACGCCCGTCAGCGTGACATTGCCGTTGTTGGTGATCGAAATGGTGTAATCAACTGTGCTTCCTGCCTTCGGCGCCACCGTGTTGTCGGTCAGCTCGCCGTGCTTGACGACACCGATACTCGGCTCGGGGGTCACCCGCAGGACAAAGGTTTCGTCGTCGGTGACCGCCGGCCCGTTCGGCGGGTTGCCTTTGACAGTGGCGGCGTTCGTCACGCCGCCAGCGTCCACGTCGGCCTGGGTCAACTGGTAGGTGGCGGTGCCCGTGGCCGTCTCGCCAGGCGCCAACGTGCCGTCAGGCTCGCCGTCGGTGTGCGGCCACACGTAGGTGACGTTCGACAGGTTGGGCATCAGGTCGATGACCGTCACATCGGTCAACGTGACGTTGCCGGTGTTGGTGATGTCGAACTCGTAGTCAACCAGGTCGCCGGCATCGCCAACCGACCCGCCGGTGTCATCCAACACACCGGTCTTCACCATGGAAACGGACGGCGAACCAGTCAACAACACGGTTGTGCTGTCGTCACCCGTCACCGCCGGACCACTGGGTGGCGTGCCCGTGACCGTCGCCTCGTTGTAAACCTGGCCGGCGTTCATGTCGGACTGCTTCAGAACATAGGACGCCGTGCCAGTCACCGATTGCCCGGGCGCCAAGGTGCCCGGCGTTCCTGGCCAGCTGTAGCTGATGGACGACGAACCCAGCAGCGGGTCGTTGATCGTCACGTCAGTCAACGTGACGTTGCCGTTGTTCGTCGCCTTGAATGTATAGGTGACGGTTTGACCGGCCTGATGCGCGCCTGGCTCCACCGCGCCGGTCTTCTCCAGGTCAAGTTTCGCCGTGTGAGGCAGGTTGACGACCACCGTGTCGTTGGCGTCGACCTGACCGCCATCCGGATCATCGGCGGTGACATCCGCCCGGTTGGTGATCGAACCACTGTCGATGTCGTCCTGGGTGACGGCATAGGTGGCATCGACGGTCAACGTCGCGCCTGGCGCCAGAATGCCGACGGTCGCCGGCCACTGGTAACCCACAATGGTAACGCCGGACAAACCATCGGTCAGGTCGATGTTGCGCAGGCTGACGTTGCCATTGTTGGCGACGGATATGACGAAGTTCACCAGGTCGCCGACCTGGGGCGTCGTGATGCCAGCCGCCAGCGAACCCTCCTTGGTCACGCTAATGGCCGGCGCTTGATCCAGCGGCAGCATGGCGGTGTCCTTGTTGGACCGCGTCTCGGTGGTCACACCGGGCGCCGTGCCGTAGGCATAGGCGGAGTTCGCCAAACTGCCCTGGTCGACGTCGCTCTGGGTGACGGTGTAGGTGGTGGTGCATTCTTCCGACTCACCGGGCGCCAGGGAATCTGTTGGGCACGTGACCGGGCCCAGCGGATCATTGCCCGTGAACGAATCCTCACCAATTCGAATGCCCGACATCGTCACATTGCCCATGTTGGTGACGACAAACGAGTAGTCGATCTTTTGGCCGGCCATCAGCATGTCGACGGGGGCGCCCGCGACCGTGGCCGTCTTGGCCAGCGTCAGCACCGGGTTGAGGTGCGTCCTCAAGGTGGCCGACGACGGGTCGGAATCGGTCGGCGTGTTTATGCCGGGGGCGGTGCCGTGGGCGGTGGCGGTGTTCGTCACCGTGCGGGCATCGACGTCCGCCTGAGTCACCGTGTAGGTGGCGGTGCAGGTGGTGGACTCGCCCACCGCCAAGGCGGTGACCGGGCAGCTGGGCGCCGAGATTGTGCCGGAGCCCGTGAAATTGGTTTCCGTGATGCCGAAATTGCTCACCGGCGTCTGCCCGTCGTTGGTCACGGCGTACTTGTAGGTGACGGTCTGATTGGCCACCAGGTTGGTGATGGGGTTGTCATTCACCGTGGCCGTCTTGGTCAGCGTCAGATGGGGCGCCAGCACGGGCAAATCCGGCGTGGTGGCGTCGCCGCCACCGCAATCGCCCAGATCGCAGGTTGGCGTGGTGGGGTTAATAGTTGCCGTGTTTGTCACATCCGGGCCGCTCACCACTTCGCCGGTGATCGTGAACGTCGCGACACCGCCGATGGGCGCGTCAATCGAGCCGGTGACGGTGCCGCCGGACGCGGCGGCCGAGCAGGTGACCCCGGCCGAGCCGTCACAACTGGCGTCGGTCACCCGCACGCTGGACGGCACCAGGTCGCTCAGATCGGCGGTGCCGGGGGCGGTGCCCGAGTTGGTGACTACAACCGTGTAGGTGATCGGCTGGCCGACGGTGTACGAGGCCAGGTCGGCCGTCTTGACCTGGGTGAAGTTGGGCGCCAGCACCTTGAAGTTGGCCGTCGCCTTGTTGTTGTTCGTGTCCAGGTCAATGGCCCCGCCGTCCGCCTGGGCCAGCGGGTCGTCCGGGTTGATCACATTGTTTGTGAAATCGGTCGGCAGGATCGCCGTGTTGGTGTACGACCCGGCTTTGGCAACCACCGTGCCCGTGACCTTCACGGTGACGGACGCGCCCTTTTTCCCGGTCCAGTCTTGGGAGACGATGGGCCCGGTGCCGCTGTCGCCGTTGGCACAGGTCGCATCGGCGGACGCCGTGCACGTCCACGACACGTCGGTGATGGGCAGGTCACGCATGTCGTCAAAGACGCGAGCCACGCCGTCTGGCGCGTAGCCGATCTCGGAGGGGCCGTTGTTGGTGGCCGTCATGGTGAAGGAGATCGGGTCGCCCGGCAAGAACGTGCCGGCCGGATAACCGGTGTGGCCGGGTGTGGACGAATCAAGCGCTTTCGTGATGGACGTGTCGGTAATGGCCTGCACCAGAATGTTGCGAATGTCGTGATAGTCGCTGGCCGAGCCCGTCGAGGCCGAGAAGCCGAGTTTCAGGGTGGACGGCAGCCCGCGCTGGCCAGTGACGCCACTCAGATTTCCGGTGAATACCTGCGTCATCGCGCCAGCCGGCGCCGTTTTGACAGCCAATTCCGACATGGCCACTGTCACGGTGACGTTACTGCCCGACGGCACGACGGTGATCGACACCCGTCGGTACTTCGAGTTATCCACGCCCGCCGGATCGCCTGAGCCACTGGCACCGGTCGACAAGTCCATGGTGTTACTACCGTTTACCCAGGGGTAGCGCTGGGCCCAGATGGTGGGGTTACAGCCGTCACCGGAGCCGCGCAGGCCGATGCCAGATCTTGAACCGGGGCCGCCACCGTTGCCGAAGTTCGGGCTGGCGTAGTTGCCGTACACGTCAAGGCCCAGGCCCAGATAGCCACCCGACACGCCTGGCGTCGTGCACATCTGGTTGGTTGCGTCCATGGTCTTGGGGCCGGCGGAGCCATAACCCAGCGCGGCGCCGGCCGCGCCTTGGGAGATCGTTGACGTACCGGTGACCAAGTACATGGCGATGCCATCACCAGTCAGCCCCGTCCCGGCAGGGAAGCGGATGCCGCCCGCCTGGCGGTAGTCAAACGACACCCGGAAACCCAGCGACGATGGGAAGGCTGTGTTGTTGAGAATGTTGGTGGCCTGGCCCGTACTACTGTCGGTCAGTCGCAGCCAACCGTCTTTGGTATACGTGTTGGCGACTGAGGACGTGGCCGAAGATTGCCAGTAGGTGTCACTCGCGCCGAACGTGCCGTTGGTGGGGTCGTTGATCGGGAACGGCGGCACCGCTGCCGCCTCCGGAAGACCGACCGATGCCGCGAAGCCGGTAAACGTCAGCATGCAGGACAGCGCCAGAACCCTGGCGACTCCCTTTCGCCCCCACCTTTTACGGGCGCCTTCAGCGTTGTTGTTTTCGTGATGCCCTGCACGACGATTCAATTTGAACAATGAGATCCTTGCCACAGCGATACCCCAGCTTCTCTTCCTTATCAGCGTTGTGCGCTGGCGCTGTTGCCAGTGATCAACCGATTCAGGAAGGGACGTTACCCACGGGGATATCTCAGTTCGTAGGCCTTGTCGCCAAACCCAGTACCGTCATGCCCTTTTCCATGCAATGGTTTCTGGCCAAGACACGGTCAACTTTGCTGCGTCCCTGTATTTTTTGGAGACGACTGATCCTCCGCCGGCAGCGTCAGCCAGGTGCCGGCAATCTGGCGAAGCTCGACGCGGTTGCTGACCCCGGTCTTACGGTAGACCGCCTGCAGGTAGGCCTCCACCGTGCGGGTGGTGATGCCCAGCATCTCGGCGATCTCAACCGAGGACGAACCGTCGACGGCATGCCTGGCCACCTCAGCCTCGCGGCAGGTCAGGCCGACGGCCTGAGTCAAGCGGGCGAGCAGTCCGTCCACCGGGCCGCTGATGCGGCTGGCGTCACGCCAGGCGGCGTCGGCTTGCGACAGCCAGGCCGCCATGTCGCCGTCCTCCCGGATCAGCAGTGCCCAGGCCACCATGGCGCGGGTGACGTCCAGCGGCCCGCAGGCGTCCCGCAGCCCGTCGACGACCGACGGGAACGCGGCCAAGTCGCGGGAGACGACGGCCTCAATGTATTTGCCGAAGGCACGCAACACCCGGCTTTGCGAGTTGGCGGCCTGGCTGATCAGCGACGCCGCCCGTTCGCTGTTGACAACAGGACGGACGGTGGCCATCGCCAGATAGACGGCCGCCATCAGGAACCCCCGGTCGAGCATGTCGTCGATGGCGTCCCACACCTCGTCGCCACAGGTCAGCGGGCTGAAAGAGATATCGTGACCACCGAACATCCCCGGGAAAGGTCCGATGACCAGGTTCAGTGCCTTGGCGCTGTCGACCAGAGTGCGCACATACTCCGTCCGGCCCTGCCACCCGGCCACGAACGACCCGATCATGAACAGGCCGCCCTTGTAGCAGGTTTGAAAGATGCAGGAATCGCCCAGCCGGTAGGCCAGCTCCAAGATCGACTCGATCTCGTCGAAGCGGCCAAGGGTGTACATGCCCAGCGACGCCGCGTACGCGTAGCCCGGGATCGAATGCGCGTCGAGGCTGGCCACGCTTTCCCACAATTGCTTGACGGCCAACTCCACCCCGGCCGCCACGTCGTCCCCCGTCACGAGCACGAGAGCGTCGAGTATCTGCTTGTGAACCACCACTTTTTCTTGGTCGGAATCGATCAAGGCCAACTGGTCGGCGGCGTCCTTGTTTCTGCCCTGGGCAATCATGGAGGCGGCCCGCGCCATCAGAAGCGATGCGGCGCTGGCGTCGTCCCCGTCAAGTTGGAGGGCTGCCGGCTCGGGGACGCGGTCGCAGAGGAAGCCCAGGTAGGCCCGCTGGCCGCGCACAAAGGAATCCAAGTGGGGAAACTCCGACCGCAAGCGGTCCAGATCGGCCAGGGCGCCGGGCAAGTCGCGTTGCCAGATCGCCCGGTAGCCCGCCGCCAGGAACGAGAACTCGGTGAACACGTCCTGGTCGGTGCCGCGGCGGGTTTTTGCCAACACCGAGGCGATTTGTTCGTCGCTGGCGGTGCCCGAGTGCAGGACGTACAGCAGCGGCACCGCCGTGTCGCTCGTCTGGTCGTCAACCCACGCCGCCCAGCGGTGGTTGAGCTCCGTCCGCCAGGTGGTCTTGATACGGTTGGCGATGGCCGTCGCCTCCAACCCGACCTGGTTGGTGGGCCAGTGCCCCAAATTGATCGCCGAGGATTGAATGCGGTCGGACTGCGGGTCGGCGGTGCCGCCGGCGCGGCGCAGCGATTCGGCCAGGGCGACGGGGAAGACGTGGACGCCCGCGATGGCGGCACCCTCGTCAAGACGAAGCACACCCCGCTGGGCAAGCCTGGCCACCTGGGCGGCCCCCACCATCTCCTCGGCCTCGGCGCGGGTGATGCCCTCGGTGAAGGCCAAGCGGGCCAGGCACTGCAGGTCGGCCGGGTCGAGACCGCTGGTGAACGGCACGAGGGCATACTGCAAGGCGGGGTCCCACAGGTCGCCGGTGGCGAGCCATACGCCGTCGCGCTGCTCAAGACGTCCGTTCCGGCGGGCCAGGTGAACGATGTTCTCGATCAGGCCTGGCAAGCCGCCCGACAGGATGGCGATCTGCGAAATGGTGTTGGTCTCAACAGGTCCGCCCAACAGGTTGCCTGTCAGTTGGGCGATGTCTTCGAAGGGCAGCCCGTCAAGCGCGACCGTCGCCCCCGGCTGGGACGCCGCCACGAGTGTGGTCAAAATGTCGTCCTGCTGGACATCCTTGCCGCCGACCAGCAGCATCGGCATCCTCTTCTGCGCGCGGACGAAATCGATGACGCCGACGCTCAGACGATCCAGCTCGGTGGCGTCATCGACGATCAGCACGCTGTTGTGACGGTCGAACAGGGCGGCGAACGAGTGGATGGCGCGCTCAAGCGCCGAGCCGGGTTCCTTTTGGGTGGCGTCGACCTTGACGCCCGCCATGGCCAGTGCGGCCAAAGGCCGCTCGGCCAACATCTTGTTGCCGCGGACGAAAATGACGTTTGCCTTCATACCTGCCAGTTCGGCGGCGGTCAGCCGTGCCAGGTGGGACCGTCCCGATCTGGGAAGCCCGGCCAGCAGGATGCTCAGGCCGCCGATCAAATCATTGGCAAGTTGGTACGACAAG
>WRFI01000082.1 GCA_009778875.1 Propionibacteriaceae bacterium
AGTCGCTTCGCGACTGCCACCCCTCCCCAGAGGGGAATTTTCCGTGGTCCATTCCCCTCACAGGGAAGGGTGGCGGCGGAGCCGACGGGGTGGTCCCCCAAGCGGTGCAGCGCCCGAGCCACAGAAAATTCCCCTCTGGGGAGGGGTGTCGGCGGAGCCGACGGGGTGGTCTCCCAAGCGTTTGCGGGAACGTGACAAACCACCCCGTGAAGTGCCGCAAACAGGAACAAGGCAGCAAGCGACTGACACGCCGGGCAACGACAAGTGCGATGCACTACGATGCTGTGGTGACTCTTGAGACCCGCCCGTTCCAGGTTGACCTGCGCGGCGTGGTTGATCTGCTTAGTCGGCACATCTATTCCAGCCCGCGCGTCTACCTGCGTGAACTGCTGCAAAACAGCGTCGACGCCATCACCGCGCGGCGAGAGTTGCCCGACCAGCCGGCGGAACCCGGGGCCATCCGCGTGACGCCGCCCGGCCCCGCCAGCGACGAGTTCACCATCACCGACAACGGCATCGGGCTGACGGCCGACGAGGTGACCGAGCTTTTGGCCACCGTAGGAAGCAGTTCCAAGCGCGACATTTTCGACACCCGGCGCCACGACTATCTGGGCCAGTTCGGCATCGGCCTGCTCAGTTGCTTCATGGTGGCCGACAAGATTCGAATCGTCTCGGCGTCCGCCCGCGGGGGGAGGACGGTTGAGCGGGTCGGCAACCAGGAGGGCACCTTCACCGTCCGCGAACTGGACGACCCACACCCCATCGGCACCACCGTCCACCTCACGCCACGGTTCGACACCGGCGAGTTTCTGAATCACGACACCGTCGCCGAATTGGCCGCGCTGTTCGGCGAATACCTGCCCGTGCCGATCACGGTCGGCCCGCGGCGCATGAATCGTCAGCCGATCTTCCTCGGCCCGGTGCCTGAGGACCCGCGCGAGTTGCTGGAGTACGGGCGCGATTTGACGGGCGAGTTTCCCTTTGACGTCATCGACCTGACGGCACCCGGCACGTCCACCACCGGCAAGGCTTTCGTCCTGCCGTATTCGCCGCCGCCGAACGGACGTCAGGCCACCCGCGTCTACCTGAACCGCATGCTGGTTTCGACGGCGGTGGACGACATTCTGCCCCCCTGGGCGTTCTTCGTCCGCGCCGTCATCAACTCTGACGAACTGAACCCGACCGCCAGCCGCGAGGGCCTCATTGAGGATTACCAGCTGGAATACACCCGCACCCAGTTGGGTGACGCCATCAGGCGCTGGGTGATCGGGCTGACCGTCAACTCGCCCCACCGGTTCAAGCAGTTCCTGGCGATCCATGAGGCGGCGCTCAAGCAGCTTGTGCTTCACGACGACGAACTGGCCAAGTTTGTCACCGGGTCGCTGACCGTCGAAACGTCGCTGGGCCGCCTGCCCGTCGAGCGGCTGGTGCGCGACTTCCCTCACGTGCGCTACGCCGAAACCATCGACGAGTTCCGGCAGGTGGCGGCCATCGCCCGCGACGACTCCCCCATCGTCGACGGCGGCTACATGTGGGACGCCGACCTCATCCGTCTGCTGCCCACCCTGTATGACAACGTCGACATCGAGCGGATTGACGTGTTGAGCGAGCTTGACCGTCTCGACCCGCCGCCGCTGGACGACCGCGCCGTGGCCGTCGCCATGGAGCAGCGCGCCAGCGAGGTGCTCAAGGGACGCGACTGTGTGGCCGTCACCCGCATCATGGAGCAGCGTGACACCCCGGCCCTTTTCGTTGCCGACCCCGAGGTGTTCCGACGCATCGACCGAGGCCGGGCCCGCGACGCGTCGGGGACGGGCATCTGGGGCGGCCTGATGTCGCAGGTGGACGCCTTCGCCGCGTCACAACGCCCAGAATCGGCGGGCGATGCGGCGGCCCGGCTGTGCCTCAACTGGGGTAACCCCGTCATCCGGACGCTGGCGAAACTGACCGACGACGCGGTGTTCGCCCGGTGCGTCCAACTGCTGTACGTGCAGTCACAACTGGCGGGGCGCCGTCCGCTCGACGGCGCTGACCGCAAGCTCATGACGACGGCCCTGGCCGATCTCATCGCGCTGAGCGTCGGGCTGGGCGACCTACCGGGCTGAGGCTGACGGACTTTGGTTTTCATTTGGACCGAACGGCCTGCCTCCGGGTTGGGGCAGTAAGATCGCAACTCTTTCCAACGATATGCCGTCGAACAGTGACGACCGGTCACCATGGTCACCATACTGCGATGCCGGGTGTTGCCATCAGACTGGAAAACACGGGAACGGCTGTTTAGTCGACATCGTCAAGGCGGTGTTCGGGGTCAACGCCCTGGCTGATCTGAAGACGTTCAACATCTGCCAACTGCTTCGACCACACCTCGACCAGTAACGCACTCAGGCCCTGCGGCAGGTTGACACGCCCCCCATTGGCCAGGTCCCATTTCACTCCGGCACTGCCCCAAAGGCCTCCGGAAGGGGGGAAACCCAGACATGAGGTGATCGCGCCGACCATGTCGCTGTATGCCTGAGCCAACGCATGCCAGCCTGCTCGATCATCGTCGTCAACTGTGTCACTGACGCGAAACTCAATGCTGGCCAGTTCACCGTCAAGCTCACCAACAAGGGCAACTTGAAGAGATACAGGAAGTGTTGACAGTGCGGACTTCTTCCCGTACATGCTCCAGCCGAGCTGCGCGATGATGTTTGGGGCCTGGTCGAGCGGGATTGGTCATGTCAGGTTGGCGAGTATGTCCAGGACGGGCCTCAACTCGTCTTCGGTCACGATCCTGGGGTCAGCCACGGCGGTCTCTTTCTGCGGCAAGGTGTCTTGGGCGGCGCTACTGCTGTGGGGGACGGTCAGTCCGGCGTCGCGGAACCCGGAGGTGAACACCTGGAACTGTTGTGGTGACAGTTTGTCGCGGCAGATGATCGCGCTGGCCGCGTCGAATAGCAGCGGCCAGGTTTGGGCCCACAGCCGGGGCCCGCCATATCCGTCGCGCGGTTCGACCAGGTCGGCGGCATCCCGGGAACGTGCCCTCAGCCAGGTCGTGTCGGCGCCAGACAGGTGCATCACACGGTAAGCCGACTCGACCACATCAAACTCTGCCGCACGCAGATCAATCACCGTTTTGATGGCCGCCTCCGGAAGCGCGGCAGCACCGGACAGGAACACCTCAACCTCGGTTTTTGTCGTCTGCTTCATGCCGTTGCCCTCACCGGATGGTGTCCGTCACAGCCACTCGGGTTTGTTGCCGTGCGCGATCATGTCCTTCAACCAGCGCGGATATGACTTTGGCCCGTTGTGGCGCAAATCAGCGATCCCCTCGACAACCTTGCGCCGTAGCCACTCCGGACGCTTGTCCTCATCAATCGGGTACGTCTGCAAATCAGTCAAATAGGCGACACCACCCGGGGGGAACCCGATGTCTGGTTCCTTGTCGTAGTTGAACTCCGTCTGCGCATGGCCATCCGCCCACACCGTCATCCGCACAGACCACCACGTACCCAAACCAGGCTTATACATCACTCGCCGCAACTCCTCGAAGGGCTTATTCTGCCCCCACGAGTCAACTTTCACTGACTGTGGATCCCCAACCGGCGGGAAAGCAAAGACCATGTAGGTAGTCTCTCCAACAAGGAAGGCGCCGTGGTACTCGACTCTTGTCATCCCGTCAGGCAACCAGGCACCAACTGCCCGGATCGCGGGGCCAAGTGCAGCCTGTTCCGCATAGAATCCACCAGTTATTGGATCATTTGACATTTGGGAGGTCCTTCCACACCCATGGCCCGCCGTCCACACTGTACCCAACTCTGAATGAGTCTGGCACTTCCGATGTGCCCGGGTAGTGGACGTCGACCTGGAATTTGATTTTAGCACCTGGATCGGTGACTTGCAGGTCTTTCCAGGTGGTTTGGAGTTTTTGTTCGAGTTGGTAGTACCCGCCGTTTTGGTTGAGGCTGCGGAGCATGGGCACGGTGCCGATGTCTTCTCCGCCGGCGCCGGCCTGGTTGGAGATGAGGTGGCCGCCGTCATAGTCGCCGCCGCCGAGATGGCCGATACGCTGTTGGATTGAATCTGATCTGTCGGCCCCTTCAACAGGTTTGTAGTCGTCGGTTTCGGCGTGGATAGTGCGGGATAGTGAGTCGGTTTTGTACACATAGGTGGCGACGTCGCCTTGGTGGACGACGTAGGTCGCGTCGGGGGCCGGATGGATCAGGTCGGGGTTACGCGCCCCGGTTGGACCCCAGTGGGTGTCAACGTAGGTGACTTTCCCGGTGTCGTCGGTGTAGAAGTCGCCCCGCCCAGGCACTTCGTAGTGGGTGTTTGGTGCAAGATCGGTTCTGGACGCGAAGGACTTGCGCAAACCGACATGCTGGTCCCACACCACGTCGTGACTGACCTGCGGCGGCGTGTACTCCTCAGGCACCACGCGGCCAGGCCCGGCTGTATCGGCCACGTCCGTGATTGACTCGCCCGCCCGGGCGGTGTCCGCCGCAACGGCTGCGCCAGGGTCGAGGGCGGTTGCCGTCTTAGCTCCAGCGGCGGCATCGTCGAAAGTCTTGGTGGCGTTGATGATGTCGTCGGCGTAGCCCGCGGCGCGTCCGGTGTCGGCTGCGAGCATGGCGGGGTCAAGGGTGGTGGCTGCGGCTCTGGCGCTTTCGGCGGCCTCGTCTAAAGATGCCTGAAGCGACCGTAAAGCTGCGTCGATGTCGCCGGCGTAGCCGGCTTCGGCGGCACGCTCGACGGCGGCAGCAACGTCCGCGGCGCGGGCGGGGTCCTCGATCATGGCGGCCGCATCGGCGATCGTGGCACCTTTCCCGAGGTCCATGAACGGGAAAATGATTGAGGCGAAGTTGAACATGAGTTCCCCGGTGACGAACCCGGCGGGCCGGTTGCCCCAGTCTGGAACGGCGAACAGTTGTGTCGCGATGGCCGTCACTGCACCCATCAGGTAGTGGTAGCTTTTCTCGGTGGTGGTTTGCCCGGTGGCGGGGTCTGTGACGGTGATTTTTGCTTGCCCTGCGGTGGCGATGGACACAGCCAGGTTCTTCAAGCCGGTCCAGGACTGTTTGAAGGCATCTTTGCCTTCGAGGCCGGTTAGTGCCCCAACCGTCATGGCCACGCCATCAACCATGACTACGACTCCGTAGAAAATGCCGCCGAACATGTCGGTGACAAAATTGGTCAGCTGCCAGGCGGCCGAATACTGACGCTCGACCGGGGACCCCCAGGGCAGCCCGGCGGTGGGCGGGTTGGCCGGATCGTAACCGTAGACGGAACCCGGCAGATTCACCGTGGCCACACCGAACTCGTAGGGCACATATTGGATGCCGCCGAACAGTTTGTCGATCTTGTTCGCACAGTCCCGTTCGGCTTGCTCGAAATCGGCCGCCTGAACAGATACTTTCTCCTCCAAGTCGGTGTTTCGCGCCAACAGGTCAGGATCTTCATACCAGTTGTTGATCATGTGGCCGATAGCATCAGAAAGTCCGTCCCAAATGGTACCGATCCCCGGCAGTGAGTAGGCCTCCTGCTGCGGGGTGACGACATTGTGGGTCCGATAGGGTTTGAAGTTTTGGATGTCGGTGACAAGGTCGCGGGCTTGCTGCTGCAAGCTGGCCAGTGTTTGCAGGATCGGGTCGATGGCGTTGGCAAACTGTGTCAACGCGGACGACACGGTTTGGAGATCAGACTGCACAGCATCGGTCTTCGCCGGCAGAGTTGACATAGCGGTCCACACGATCTGGTCGTCGGGGCCGCTGTAGCAGGTGTCGATTTTCGCCCAGGCGTTGGCCGTGTCCGTGCCGCCTTGGGCGATCTTGTCGGCGAGGTCCCACAGCGTTTTCGCTCCCGCCCGGACCGCTGTCGCATCGCAGGCGGCAGGCCATTGGTACCCTAAACCGTCGTACTCGGTGACGTAGGGGATCTTGTCCGGGTTGATGTGGTCGGGCATTGCTGCGCACTCACGGTTTCACGAACGGGTCGAAATTGCCGGTATCACAGGCCTGAGACATTTGCGTTTGGATCTTCGCGGCCATCTGGGTGTGGCCGGCGCTGATGGCGTTACAGGCAGACACGGTGCCTTTCATGACCCCGATAATCTGGGTTACGATCTCGGAGATGGCCGCCGACCTGTCGTCAAGGAATCCGGCGAGCGCGTTGAACACGATGGTCGACTGGGATGGGGTATGCAGGTTTTCAACCGTGTCATACAAACCGGTAGGAACATCCCCAGTGCCGCCGTTGAGCGCATCCTCGATCTCCTGGCCCGCGTCATAGGTGGCGCTGAGCACCCGATTCACCGCGCCAGGGTTGATGTCCCATCTCGCCATCGCTGCAACCCGCCTCCTCGGCCGATTTCCGCACCAGACGCGCGCGTCAACACCGAACCCTTCCGCGCGCGAGGAACCTGATGAACAACCTACTTGAAATAATGCTAACACCTGGTAATGGACACGTCTTCACAGTGATGTTCACGTGCTCATCCGAGCAACCCGGGTTGAGCTAATATTTTCACGTGCCCAGATCCGAGATTCTTGCCGGTTCTGCCCTGTGCGGAGCGGGCAACCGCGGGCGTCCGATCGACGGGGCGGACTAACTATATGGACTCGCCGGAAGTCTTCAACCACCAGGGCGCCCAGGTCAGCGGCGACGCGATGGTTCTGTTTGCCGCTGAGCCGGTGGTCGGCCTGAGTTGTGACCGGGCGGAGTTTCTTGATGCCGCCGCCACGCGCGGGCTGACCCCGGTGCTGGCATCGGGCCCAGACTCGGCATTGTCCGAAGCCATGCGAGATTACCTGGCGCTGGCTGGCGGGCGTTGGGTGGTCAAAGACGCCGCAGGCCTGTATGACGGTAGTACCGGCGCACCGCTTCAGTCTTGGGACGACAACGTCAGCCAGCCCCTCCCGCAGGCTGACGGATACAGGCGTCCTGCCAGCGTCGACGCGATGCGGCTGGTCATCTCTTTCGCGCAGCGCCACAAGGCCGACGCCTCAACTGTGTTGGGCGGCATGCTGGAAGGTTTTCTAACCGGTCTCGGCCTGGGTCACCCGGGCGGGTGGGGTTCCTGCGAGCCGGTAGACGAACAATGGGACCGCACCGCAATGACCGGCCATCTGCGGGCCCGGATGCCTGACTCGTCCAAGGTCGTGGTGGCCGGGTGCGACCCGGCGGTCTCCGCAGTCATCCAGGCGCAGCGCACCAGCACCGGTGTCGAAGAGATTGTGACAGGGTTGGTCTCCGTCGGGCCGATAGGCGAGCCGATCACTCAACAGCGCATCGAGTCGGTGGCTGAGGCACTGGCAGAACTATGCACCGGCACGATGCCGCTGTTCGGCCTGGTCATGGCGCACGCCGGGCGGGCGGATCTGGCGTGGGAACCGCGCCTGCCAGATGTGCCGACCCCGGTCGCGCTGCTGATCGGCCCGCCAAGCGTGAAAGAGCTTCGCCTGGACGTAACAGAAGAGACCGAGCGATGGTCAGCAATCCAAGCGGGGCGCCCCAAACTACCCGCCCTCGTTTACCCGCTAGCCGGTAGCGACAACCCAGCCGCCAGATTCTTGGAACTTGCGACGCGACTAGAACAAGCGAGCGTGGCTGCGGGGCCACGGGGTGACAGCGTTCGTCAGAGATCTCCCTTCCCAACTTGACCACGGGCCCCAGATGCTGACAGGCAGCCAAGTTGAGGTTTGTGTCTGGCTCGGTTGTCTCACTATCTGGAGGGGCTTGACTTTTGTTGCCGGGCAGGCGTACTTTTCCTTGTGTTCTCACTTATTCCGGGAAAGGAGTAACAGCCGTGAAGTTCGACATGGGCGCACAGACGTTACAGCAGCTCGGCTCGCAAACTACTGGCGCCAGCCAGGACTTGGGGTCCCTGGTTCGGGCACTGTCTGAGGCCGCCACACCGCTGGAAGCCAAGTTCAACGGGGCCGGTCGGGCCCAGTTCGACCAGTTCAAGGCCCGCACCGATGAGATCGCCACGAATCTGGACTCGGCGCTGGCCGCCGTC
>WRFI01000083.1 GCA_009778875.1 Propionibacteriaceae bacterium
CGACCAGCCCTACGTCTACGCCATCGTGGACCTGGTGACCGGCGTCCCGCTGTTCATCGGCGCAATGGACGACCCGTCCCAGGCGCCCCCGACGGCCAAGTAACGAGATAAGACCCAATTCCCTAGGAGGGGTGGCGGTCGCAAAGCGACTGACTGTGGTCTCGTTCCTGCAGACGTCAAGAAGACCACCCCGTCGGCTCCGCCGACACCCCTCCCCAGAGGGGAATTTTCCGTGCCTGCGGCGCTGCACCTGCTTGGGAGGCCACCCCGTCAGCTCCACCGGTTGACATGGCGGGTGGAACGCCGGTTCGAGCTGGCGACGGCGCAGACGCCTGCCCAAGCCTGGTGGCCACTTGACCACGCGTCGAGTACGGTGCCTGTGCGCTCGGGCCGGCTGGAGCCCGCCGCGTCAACCACCCCGTCAGTCGCTTCGCGACTGCCACCCTCCCAGAGGGGAATACACTCCGTCACAAGGACGCCAACGCCGCCTGGATGGCGTGGTAGATGTCCGGCTTGCCCTGCCAGACTTTCGATGACGGCTGGTTGCGGCGGTCCAGCTCGTGGTGCCAACTGCCGCGTTCATGGTCGATGAAGTACTTGTCGGCGAACGCCCACCAGGCGTCCTGCTGCGAGTTGGTGTCGCGCAGCCCGTCCTTCTGGATGGCCACGGCCGCACCGATTGCCTCGCAGAGCACCCAGTGCATGCGCTCGTGCACCACGGGCGTGCCGTCCCAATCGATGGTGTAGACGAAGCCGGGCGCACCGTCGACGTCCCACCCGTCCGCCTGCGACTGGCTAAACAGTGCGAGCGCACAGTCGGCCAGCCAGGCCGGGTGTTCCGGCACCGCCGCCTGAACTTGCAGGCACAGCCTGGCCCACTCGAAGCCATGGCCGATCGTCGCCCCGTAGGGACGGAACTGATCGGCCGGGGTGGCGCGGTTGTAGTCGAGGTTCGGTTGCCAATTCGTGTCGAAATGCTCGGGCATGCGCCACCCGTTGGCCCGCGACTCCCGGTTGACGACGCGGTCGCAGATCGCCAGCGCCCTCTGGCGCAGCATCGCCGCGGTGGCGGCGTCGCCCGCCTCGAGTGCCTCGGCCGCGGCCAGATATGCCTCGACGGTGTGCATGTTCGAGTTGACGCCCCGGTAGTTGTCCAGGTTGGTGAACGCGGTGTCCCAATCGTCGACGATCATCTGGTGCGTCCCGTCCCAGAAGTATCGCGTCGAGACATCCAAGGCGTCACGCAGAATCGGCAAGGCCGCCTCGTGCCCGGCGGCCAGCGCGCTGGCGGACGCCAAGATGACGAATGAATGCGCATAAGCGCCCTTGCCGGGGGTGGCTACCCGTCCGTCCCAGTCGACCGCGTTGAACCAGCCGCCGTGCTTGGCGTCGCGGAAGAGGTGCGCCAGCGCCTCCAGCCCGTGGTCGACGCCCGACGCGCAATCGGTGCGTCCCAGACGGCGCTCCGCCAGCGCCAGAACGTGCGTCATGCGCCCATTGATCCAAAGGACGCGCGGTTGAGCCCGGTCGATGACGCCATCGTCGTCCATCCAACCGAACCCTCCTTCGGGCGCGACGGAGCGCAGTGCAAAGTCAACCAGGGATTGGGTGTGGGCAGGTAGCCAAGTCGGAGTCATACCTCCATGGTAGTGACTTGCTCGCGAGTCATGGGCGGCGCGAGGTGACTAATTGGGAAGCATGGATACGTCCGGTATTGTGAGGTGATGATGAGGTGGGTCAAAGCAATTTCGGTAGCGGCAATCGGTGCCGCCCTGTTGCTGACCGGCGGATGCTCTTTGTTCTCAGGTAACCCGCCACCCCCGAGTGCGGTGACGACGGCCTCGCCCGTCAATCCGCTGCCCGCCCCAGCCTCACCGCCGGACGGCTACACCGTGGTGACGGCGCCCGCCAACAAGATCTATGTGGCGCTGCCATCCGACCTGGAGGTGCTCGACCCGTCCCAAATCGACATCAATCCCGAAGCGGAGCAGACGTTCGCCGACATGGCTGAGAAACTGGGCATGACGGCCGACGACCTGCTACAGCAGCTGAGCACCCTGGACCTTTTCGCCATCGACGCCGACAGCAACAACATCAACATTCTGCAGCCGCTGCCGGCAGTTGGCACGCAGCTCTCCGATGTTGCACCAACGCTGCAGAGCATCGGCGCCGCCGACATCAAATCCAGTGACACCAACTGCCCGACCGGCCCCGTGCTGGTTGTGACGTACACGCTGCCCGACGACGACGCGACGATGAACCAGGCCCAGCTTTATGTCCAAAGTGACACCATGACAACCACCGTCATCACGATCACGGGCGTCACCTGGACGGCGGACGAGGTATCGCAGATCGCCACCAACATGCTGGCTAGCCTGCAGCACATCTGATTCGGGCGGCTCGCTGAGTTCGCGTCAACCAGGCTGATCGGGTAATCTATGACGGTGCAACACGGGCCTCTAGCTCAGTCGGTTAGAGCGCGTCCCTGATAAGGACGAGGTCACAGGTTCAAGTCCTGTGAGGCCCACCAGCGCCACACCTAGTCAAACACCAGTTAAGCACCCTACCGGCTTCCGGCGTGCAATTAACGTGCAATTAGGTGACCCCAAACCCAAACAGCACTCCGAGCAGCCTGGCCCATCCGGACATTTTCATTGAGGCATCCACAAATCTTCCCGGACACTTGACATTGAGGCAAGCCTCGACAGGCCCAAAGTCCGACGCGAGATTGGAGTTTTCGTCCACCTAGGCCTCGCGTAGGGGACGAAAAGCCCAATCTCGACGGTCGCGCGTGGACCGAGCGACCCGCTGCCCTCAGTCCTGCTCCCACTCCAGGCCTTTCGCCAGTCCCGTCCAGAATGAACCTTGACGCGGCTTGAAGTGCCAGACGACGAGGCACAACCCGGCTGGCAGGCACTTCGCTGTGTTTTTTTGTGCAAAACAACACAGGACCAGTGCGCAAAAGTGTATATGTATGATGCGCAAAATAGCACATATCGCAACTGATAAGGTATGATCGGTGATATGAGTGGATACTTGCGGCGGCTCGCCGATCCGTACCTCGACGAGCTCTTTACAGGCCTTCCCGTGGTCAGTGTCACCGGGCCCCGGGCATGTGGGAAGACAACATCCGCCAGCCGTTTGGCCGCCAATGTGATCCATCTGGACGACCCTGTTGTGGGTGGTCTGTTCGCGGCCAGCCCCGACGCTGCTTTGGCGGAAGTCACTGAGCCCGCGCTGCTTGATGAATGGCAGGCGGTGCCCAGCGTGCTCGGCGCCATCAAACGAACAGTAGACACCAGTCGGGATGTCGGACGGTTTCTACTCACGGGCAGCGCCGACGTCGGCGTGACAACACCACAGTGGGCAGGCACCGGACGAGTGGTTGACGTGCCACTGTTCGGCTTGACTCAACGCGAAATCCTCGGCCGCGTGGATGGGCGTCTCTTCGTTGACCGTCTACTTGACGCAAGCCTTGATGTGCTAACTCCCGGGGAGCCGATGAGCTCGGCACCCACCGTGGTCGACTATCTCCGCCTGGCGTTGATTGGCGGATTCCCCGACTCCATTTTGGCCACCTCCGCCAGCATCAGACGCAGTTGGCTAGAAGCCTATGTCGCCCATCTGCTACAACGTGACGTCTTTCTACTTGGGGGACGACCTGACCAGCAACGGTTGGCCGCCTATATGACGGCCATTGCCAGCAACACGGCCAGCGTGATCGACACACAAACTCTGTGCACGGCCGCTGGCGTCACACGGGTGACAGCCATTCGGTACCAGCAGACACTCCAGAGGCTCTACATTCTTGACCTTGTGCCAGCCTGGTGGACATCCAGACTAAGCCGGCTGAGGCAGGCACCGAAGCGTTACGTGACGGATCCCGCATTGGCAGCAGCGGTGCTGGGTCTCGATCTTGACGGCGTCATGCGCGATGTGCATGTTGTCGGCGCCCTGCTCGACACATATGTGGCAGCCCAGCTTCGCGGTGAACTGGCCGCCAGCCAGTCACGTCCAAGAATGCACCATCTGCGCGACCAGTCTGGACGCCATGAAATTGACATCCTGCTTGAGTATCCGGCTGGCCGCGTTGTTGGCCTGGAGGTGAAGGTTGCCGGGCATGTTGACCTGGGTGATGCCAAGCATCTGGTGTGGTTGAAAGATCAGTTGGGCGACGACTTCGTCTGTGGCGTTGTGCTGCACACCGGGCCTGGCTCGTACCGCCTTGCTGACCGTGTCTTTGCTGTCCCCATAAGCACCATCTGGGCGTGAGCCGCGATGCGGGAACGGCCTTGAAACACAAATCAAGATCGACATGACAACCATGCGAATTGCGCAATCAAAAGACGGCGATCTGCTCAATATGTTGCTGGGACACTGAGCTATCCCGGCTTCTCGGGGGCAGAGCGGTTGACGACCGAGTGACCCGCAGCCCTCAGTCCTGCTCCCACTCCAGGCCGGTGATGTTTGGCCGTTCGCCAGTCCCGTCCAAAATGAACTGTGACGCGGCTTGAAGTGCCAGGCGCCGAGGTACAACCAGGCTGGCAGGCACTTCGCTGTAGTCGCCGCAGTAGGCGAAAGCAACAAGCTCATCGTCGTCTTCGACCGCACCAGGCAGTTGCTGAAATCACGAGATGAGAGTTTTCGTCCACCTGAACCTGATTTCGACGGGTTTTGGGGACGAAAACTCTCATCTCGACGATCGCGCGCGTGGCAGGGCCGATATCCAGTGCGAAAAAGAGCATATGACAGTCTGAGCAAAACACCGTTTGCGGGTTATATCCGTCACATGTAGGCTGGTTGATGAGATTGCGGGTTATACTCGACAGATCGGAGAACCATGCTGATACCCCGGCCCGACTACATCGATCGCATCGCGCCCTTCGTCGGGCAGCACATCATCAAAGTGTTGACTGGCCTGCGGCGCTGCGGCAAGTCCTCATTGCTTCGCCTGGTGGCTGACCGTCTGCTGGCGGAGGGCACGCCCACGAGCCATGTCATCTATGTCAACTTTGAGCTGCTGGAGTCGGCCCCTCTGACCGAAGCGACCGCCCTAAGCCAGTGGGTGACTGACCAAATGACCGAGCCTGGCCCCTACTTCGTCTTCTTCGATGAGGTCCAAGAAGTCGACCACTGGGAAAAGTCCGTCAATTCGCTGTTTGCCGCTTTCGACAACATCGATATCTATCTGACCGGGTCCAACTCGCGGCTTCTGTCGTCCGAACTCGCCACTTACATCGCCGGCCGCTATGTCACAATCCCTGTAGCCACGCTGTCATTCAGCGAGCACCTCGCCTTCGCCCAGCAGACGGGGACCGGGGCGGCCAGCCTGGCCGATCAGTTCGACACCTATCGTCGCCGCGGCGGGTTCCCGGGACTGTACGCCACCAGTTATGCCGACATCCAGATCGATCAAGCTGTCGCCGATATCTACAACTCGGCTCTTATCCAGGACACCATCCGGCGACGGGAGATCCGCAACGTCGACATGCTGCGCCGAATCGCCAACTTCACCCTGGACAACATCGGTAGCCCATTCTCCGCCCGCTCACTGAGCAACTACTTCAAGTCCCAGCGTCGTCCAATCGACCCCGAAACCGTCCTGAACTATCTCGATGCGTTGTGTGAGTCGTTCATCCTGGTCAAAGTGCCCCGGTATGACCTCCAGGGGAAGAAACTGTTGACCGTCGCGGAGAAGTATTACGCCGGCGATCACGGGCTGGTCAATGCTCTCCTGGGGCACAACGACCGCCACCTGCCGGGCATTCTTGAGAACATCGTCGGCGCGGAACTCCGTCTAAGAGGTTACCAAACGACGGTCGGAAAGCTGGGTACCCAAGAGGTCGACTTCGTCGCCACTAAAGGGACCGAGCGGCTGTACGTGCAGGTGACGTCAAGCCTGACCGCCAGCGACGAGACACGCCAGCGTGAACTCGCGCCCCTACTGGCAATCCGCGACGCCTACCCCAAGATCGTAGTGTCGCTCGACGCTCATGCCGCCGGCTCGTACGACGGCATCCGCCATATCTGGCTGCCTCATTGGCTGCTCGACCGGTGACTCGTGCGACCGAACCAGAACACCCGGAACCGCTTGTCGTGGGAAACCCCGTTCCCGCCCTCACCGTTATTGAAGCCTGTACCTGGTCTGCGCTGTGCGTTGTGCATTGTGCTCAATGCGCTGTGCGTGGCTGCCCCGTAATCATGGGATTCGAACCCGCTGCACTGCCACACGCGCCACCGCCGTGCTGGTTTCGAGCCAGCCTCGCTCGCCGCCGAAGCGGTTCGCGTACCGTACACGCCCTTCAAAACGGCTACCTGCTCCCACGTCACTCCACCAAATCGAAACGCCAGTTGGCCTCCTGAATCTGAAGGTCAAGTTGGCGTAACTCACGGGCGACCGAGTCGGCATCCCCGCGTACCCGCTGCACGTCAAGCGCCGACATTACGCGCAACTCGGAACGCATCTGACGAATGCCACTCAAGCCGTTGCCAGAGGCCGCATCGGCGGCCGAACTCAGCAGTGACGCCTTTTGTCGCAGGTGATCGCGCCGCGCGATGGCGGCGGTCAACGTCTGCCCTGACTCCAGGGTGGCGGCCGTGTTCGTCACATTGATGCGGCGGGTCAGGTCTTCCAGCGACGCCAGTACCTCGCTCGCTTCGTCGAGGAGCGCCGAGGCGTCCTCCTGGGGTTTGTCGCCCTCCTGGTATAGGGCATTGGCCCGAATACGCGTCCGCAGCGACTCCAGTTTTTTGATGGCTTCGGATCGACTGGACAAGGCTTCTGCCAGTTTCATAGTGTTACCTCCTTGCCCCATCATAATCATGACGAGGCGCAACGCCTGACGCGCGTGGCAAGACCGGTATCTCACCGCACACTCACCCCCACCGGTAGCAGATCGACCACGTCGCGCAGGCGACGTCCTGCCAACCTCTCCACATACGCGGGGGACGTGCCGTCCGCCCGCGCCTCCTGCAGGACGATACTGTGTGCCCCCGCGGACTGCAGCAGCTCGACCAACTGGCAGATGTCGTCGCCCGTGTGACTGGTCGGATCGACTGTGACGCGCACCTCACAGTCGACGCCCGCTTCCAACACAAGACGCAAAGACTGAAATGCCTTGTCAGCACTTGACTTCACGCCAGTGATCCGGTCGTAGGCGGCTGGTGGCGCCTTTATGTCAAGGCCCACCCAGTCGAGCAGGGGCAGGGCTGCCCCGAGCCGGTTCGGATAGGCACCGGCGGTGTGCAGCCCGGTGGCGAAACCCAGCCCGCGGACCTGCGCCAGGGCGTCGACGAGCCCCGGCTGACGCGTCGGCTCACCACCGGAGAAGACAACCCCGTCCAACAGGCCGCGCCGTCTGAAAAGGAAAGCCAGCGTCTCGGCCCACGTCGTCGCCCCTGGTGTCGCGCAGTCCGCCAGACTAGGGTTCTGGCAGTACCCACACCGCCACGGGCAGCCTTGCAGAAACACCGTCGCGGCCAGCTTTCCCGGCCAGTCACACGTGGAGAGCCGGGCCAGTCCCGCGAGGACAAGGTCAGTCACACCGTGACCAGGGCTTCCTCGAAGCTGACCCGCTCGGCGTACTCGCCCTGCTTGCCGATGTTGAACGACGAGACCGGGCGGAAGTACCCCATGACGCGCGTCCAGACCTCGCACGCCTGAGGCTCGGCGCCCGGGTGTTCGCCGGCGCACTGCTCGCAGGTGAAGTGCTCGCCCGCCAGGTAGCCGTGCGCCGGGCAGATCGAGAACGTCGGCGTGACGGTGATGTAGGGCAGCCGGAAGTTGCTCAACGACCGCCGGACGAGTTCCCGGCAGGCGTCGGCTGTGGATATCCGCTCCGACATGTACAGATGCAAGACGGTGCCACCCGTGTACTTGCGCTGCAGTTCGTCCTGGCGTTCGAGGGCCTCGAAGGGGTCGTCGGTGAA
>WRFI01000084.1 GCA_009778875.1 Propionibacteriaceae bacterium
GAGGACTTGAACCTCCATGCCCTTTAACGGGCACTAGCACCTCAAGCTAGCGCGTCTACCTATTCCGCCACCCGGACGAGTTGCCCCACCACGATACCATCGCGGACGCGGGCTTGACGAACCGTCAGCGGAAGATCAGCCGCCTGACGCCGCGCAACGTCCCATGGACGAGCAACACGCCGACCGTCACCAGCACCACCGTGCCGATGCGATCCCAGCGCACGCCGGCGTCGTCGACGAAGACGGTCTTGACAGTTTGTGCTTTCTCGGCCGCGGCGTCCTTGATGTGCTGCAGCGTGCGCTGCTTGATGACGCTGGGGTGCACCTCAGACGACAGCCCCCTGACGCTGCCCGCCAACTCCTCGCGTGCGGCCTGGATCTCGGCGCGAATCTGATCTGGTGTTTTGCTCATGCCCGTCTTCCTTTCAGATGGACAATAGCTTAGCCTGGATTCACCGATGCTGAGCGTGGCGAGCAGGTGTGCTGGCAAGGCGGCGATGCGAAGACAGGCTGGACGCCTGTTGAGCGAAGACAACGCAGCCAGGGCGCCTGGATAGGGTCGCGCAGCAGCTCATGATCGGTGTATTCAGGCTTAGCCTGGTCGGGTAGGCTTGATCAGTGCTGCCTTATCGGCGGCTTGCGGACGTAGTCCAATGGTTAGGGCCTCAGCCTTCCAAGCTGAAGATGCGGGTTCGATTCCCGTCGTCCGCTCGGATTCAACATAGACAAGGAGCATCCAGTGCCGAGCACAGTAGAGCGTATGAGCCCCAGCCATGTCAAGATAACCATGACGGTGACTCTTGACGACCTGCAACCAGCGATTGACAAGACTTACAAGGACATCGCGCGAAACATCAACCTGCCGGGGTTCCGCAAGGGGCACGTGCCGGCGTCCTTAATCGATCAGCGCTACGGGCGCGGCTCTGTGGTGCAAGAGGCGCTCAACGCGCAATTTCCCGATCTATACAACGCCGCCGTCACCGAAAACGACTTGAAGCCGCTCGGCCAGCCCGAGGTCGACATCGTCAACCTGGACGACGGCGAGGTCATCGAGTTGACGGCCGAGGTGGACGTCCGTCCTGATTTCGAGTTGCCTGACGTGGCGGACATCATCGTCACCGTCGACCCCGACACGATCGACGACGCCGCCGTCAACGAGCGCCTCGATCTGCTGCGGCAGCGCTTCGCCACCTACAACGATCTCGATCGCGCGGCGGAGGCAGGGGACGTGGTGGTCATCGATCTGGCGGCCAGCCAGGGCGGCATCGATCTGCCCGAGGCCGACGCCGCCGGCATGACGTACATCGTCGGTTCCGGCGGTTTGGTGGACGGGCTTGACAAGGCTGTGACGGGGCTCAAAGCCGGCGGTCACAAGAAGTTTTCGACCAAACTGGTCGGCGGCGAGCACGCCGGCGAGAAGGCCGACGTCACCGTCACCGTCAACAAGGTGCAGGAGCGGGTGTTGCCGCGCGTGGACGACGACTTTGCCCAGCTCGTCAGCGAATACGACACGTCCGGCGAGATGCTGGACGGGCTGCGCGACGGTCTGGAGCGCATGGCGCGCGTCGGTCAGGTCAACCAGGCCCGTGACAGGGTGTTGGACGCGCTGGCCGAGCGCACCGACTTCGAGCTGCCGCCCAAGGTGCTTGAGGCCGAGCTTGAAGGACGCCGCCAAGACATCGAGGATCAGCTGGCCGGGGCGGGGTTCAGCCTGGAACGCTACCTGAGCGAAGTCGCCGATGAGCCAGACAAGACGCCAGAGGATTTCTGGGACGAGTTGTCCGTCAGCGCAGAAAAGAACCTTCGGTCGCGTCTGATTCTCGACAAGCTGGCGGACGACGCGACGGACATCACCGTCACCCAAGAGGACCTGAGCGAGTTAATCGTCAACAGGGCCCAGGAGGACGGTGTGACGCCCGATCAAGAGGCCCAGCACATGATGGAGCACAACCATCTGGCCGAATGGATGGGCGAAATCCGCCGCGGCAAGGCGCTGATGCAGTTGGTGTCCCGCGTCGCCGTCAAAGACACTGACGGCCGTAAGGTCGACATCTCGCGCATCCGCCCTGACGGCACGCTTGGCGAGATGACGACAGCCGAGGCGGCGACGACCCCTGAGCCGGCCAAGGCCGCTAAGGCAGCGAAAGCCAAAAAGAAGGCCTGATGGAGCAAACCTCCGACCCTGGGGCGACGGCTCCCGCCGCTTCGTCCGGGCTGCCCAGGTTCGTTGTTGTCATGCTCGGCGTGGCGGCGACCATGGCCGTCCTGTTGTTGCTGCACCAGTTCTCCAGCGTCGTCGGCCCGGTGTTTCTGGCCATCAACCTGGTGATTGCGGCATATCCGATCCACACATGGTTGCACAGCAAGGGCACACCGGGGTGGCTCTCGGCAACGGTGATGCTGCTGTCTGTCACCGTGATCCTGCTGGCAGCCGTCGCTGGCCTGGTGTGGGCGGTGTCGTCGATGGTCAACGAACTGCCCAACTACTCCGGCCAGTGGTCTTCGCTGTATTACAGCGTCATTGACTGGCTTCGCAACGTGGGCATCAACACCACTGGGCTGAGCGACATGATGCAGCAAATCAGCCCGAGTTCCCTTGTCAGCTTGTTGTCAACGGCCTTCAACTACGGGACGGCCATAACCGGGGTAGTGGTGACCATCGTCTTGACCCTGATTTTCTTGGCCATGGACGTCCCGTCATTGCGCGAGCGCCTGCACAAGCCGTCGGACGACTACCCGCAGTTGGCCCGCTCCATGGCCCACTTTGGCAGCAGCGTGCGTGCCTATTGGGTGGCCACGACGGTGTTCGGCGCGGCCGTCGCGACACTGGACGGGGTGGCCTTGGCGATCATGGGCGTCCCTTTGCCGATCGTCTGGGCGATGCTGGCATTCCTGACCAACTACATTCCCAACATCGGCTTCTTCATCGGCCTCATCCCGCCGGTGTTGTTGGCCTTGTTGGGCAGCGGTTGGCAGTTGGCCGTGCTGGTCGTGGTTGTCTACTTCGCGCTGAACACGATCATTCAGACGGTGATTCAACCCCGCATCGTCGGGGTGACCGTTGGCGTGCGGCCGACCGTGTCGTTCATCTCGCTGCTGCTGTGGGGCATGATCCTGGGGCCGCTGGGCACCTTGATCGCCCTGCCCATGACGCTGCTGTTGAAGGCGTTGTTCGTGGACGTCGACCCCAAGGCGTCCTGGGTGCATGCGATCATCTCGATGGAGAACGAAAAGCGGCCAAAAGCCACCTGAAAAGGACGGCTGAAGGCCGTCTGAAAGGACGGCTGAAGACCGTTTGATAGGCGCTGACAGAGAAAACTTAGGGTCGCGTGCTGTTTTTGTCAGTGGCGACGGGTAGGTTCTTATCCGTGAATGTAAACATACGTGACGACGCGGGCGACCGGCCGGGGCCAAACATCCTGGCCGATAGCGTCTACCAGTCGCTGCTTCGGAATCGGATCATCTTCCTGGGCTCGGAGGTTGAGGACACGAACGCCAACGCCATCTGCGCGCAGATGCTGCTGCTGAACGCCGAGGATCACGACAAGGACATCTACTTGTACATCAATTCGCCGGGCGGGTCGATTGACGCGGGCATGGCCATCTATGACACCATGCAGTGGATCAGCAACGACGTTGCCACGGTGGCCATGGGCTTGGCCGCGTCGATGGGTCAATTCCTGCTGTCGGCCGGCGCCAAGGGCAAGCGGTTCGCTTTGCCGCACGCCCGCATTCTGATGCACCAGCCGTCCGGCGGCTTGGGCGGCACGGCCACCGACATTCGCATTCAGGCCGAGCAGAGCCTGCACATCAAGAAGACGATGGCCGAGCTGATCGCCCAGCACACTGGGCAGACGGTCGAACAGATCGAGGCCGACTCCGACCGCGACCGCTGGTTCACGGCCGAGGAAGCGCTGGCCTACGGCTTCATCGATCACGTCTTTGCCAGGGCCGCTGAGATCAAGACGGGGGGTCCCAACAAGTGAACGAATCAATGGAGTATTACATCCCGCAATGGGAAGAGCGCACCAGCTACGGCGTGCGCCGGGTCGATCCGTACACCAAGTTGTTCGAGGATCGCATCATTTTCCTGGGTACGCCGATCAATGACGACATCGCCAACGCCGTCATGGCCCAGTTGCTGTGCCTGCAGTCCATGGACGCCGAGCGGCAGATCGACATCTACATCAATTCGCCCGGCGGGTCGTTCACGGCTTTGACGGCGATCTACGACACGATGCGCTACATCAAGCCCGACATCCAAACGACCTGCTTGGGCCAGGCGGCTTCGGCGGCGGCCGTTCTGTTGGCGGCTGGAACCAAGGGCAAGCGCTTGGCTTTGCCGAACTCGCGCATTCTCATCCATCAGCCGGCCATCAGCGAGGGCACCTATGGCCAGTCTTCCGATCTGGAGATCCAGGCCAAAGAAATCATGCGCATCCGCACCTTGATGGAACAGATGATCGCGGACAACACGGGCCAGCCGATCGAAAAGGTCAGCAAGGATGTCGAGCGGGACAAGTATCTGACGGCCCAGGAGGCCATCGATTACGGTCTGATCGACGAGATACTGCCGAGCCTGAAGGTAGTCAGCTAGCTACCATCAGGGGCAGCCTTCAATCGCCAGTCGAACCTTGGCGACACAGGCGCACCGATACGGGCACGATGGACGACACAACGAGACAGGTGGGGCAAGATGGTCAGGGGCAACACAGAAAGGAGCATCACATGGCACGACTGAGCGAGTCTGGTGACGTGTTCAAGTGCTCTTTCTGCGGCAAGAGCCAAAAGCAGGTGCGGAAACTGATCGCCGGGCCGGGCGTCTACATCTGCACCGAGTGCATCGATTTGTGCAACGAGATCATCGATGAGGAGCTGAACGCCAAGCGGACGGTGGAAGACGCCTCGACGCTGCCAAAGCCCATGCAGATTCATGAGTTCTTGGACGAGTACATCATCGGGCAGGACACTGCGAAGAAGGCGTTGGCCGTCGCCGTCTACAACCATTACAAGCGAGTTCAGGACTCTCAGGCCCCGCAGCGCAAGTCCTTGGGCGAGGACGTCGAGTTGGCGAAGTCGAACATCTTGCTGATCGGCCCGACGGGCTGCGGCAAGACATACATGGCGCAGACCCTGGCCCGCATGCTCAACGTGCCATTCGCCATGGCTGACGCCACGGCCCTGACCGAGGCCGGCTATGTGGGCGAGGACGTCGAGAACATCCTGCTCAAGCTGATACAGGCGGCCGACTACGACATCGCCAAGGCCCAGACCGGCATCATCTACATCGACGAGATCGACAAGCTGGCCCGCCGGTCCGAGAATCCGTCGCTCACCAGGGACGTGTCGGGCGAGGGCGTGCAGCAGGCGCTTCTGAAGATCCTTGAGGGCACCACGGCGTCGGTGCCGCCGCAAGGCGGGCGCAAGCATCCGCACCAGGAGTTCTTGCAGATCGATACCTCGAACGTGCTTTTCATTGTGGGTGGCGCGTTTGCGGGGCTGGACAGCATCATCAAGGCCCGAATTGGCAAGCGCCGGGTCGGGTTCGCGACCGGTGACACCGATCCGCAGGCGGAAGTGCGGGACACCTATGCGTTGGTGCGTCCTGAGGATCTGCACGCCTTCGGCATGATCCCCGAGTTCATCGGCCGCCTGCCCGTCATTGCGACGGTGCCCGGCCTGGATGACGCCGCGCTGCGGCGCATCCTGGTTGAGCCGAAGAACGCCATCGTCAAGCAGTTCAAGCGGCTTTTCGAGTTGGACGGCGTGCAGCTCGACGTGACCGAGGAGGCCATCGGTGTGGTGGCCGCCAAGGCCATGGAACGCGGCACCGGTGCCCGCGGCCTTCGGGCCATCTTGGAGGAAACGCTTCTGGACGTCATGTACGAGGTGCCTGACCGGGCAGAGATCACCAAGGTTGTGGTGACCGCCCAGGCTGTGCGGGGCGAGGCTCCGCCGACATATGTGCTCGGCGGCACGATGCAAGAGATGGATGCCCTGGCGTCCTGAAACAAGACGGGCTTCGCATTAGGCTGGAGCTATGCGCAAAGCCAAAATTGT
This sequence comes from Propionibacteriaceae bacterium, assembly GCA_009778875.1. Lineage (GTDB taxonomy): Bacteria > Actinomycetota > Actinomycetes > Propionibacteriales > Propionibacteriaceae > WRGV01. The sequence goes on from WRFI01000084.1 coordinate 6,061, forward strand.
CTGCACCCTCGGTCCCGCCACCGACACGGTCGAAATGCTATCTGCCCTTATGAATGCGGGTATGGACGTCGCCCGCATCAACATGAGCCACGGCACTCACGATGAGCATGCCGCTCAGCTCGACCGGCTTCGCCAAGCCTGCGAGGCGACGGGCAAGTCGGTGACGGTGTTCGCCGACCTGCAAGGACCCAAGATCAGGCTCGGCACCTTCGCTGAACCAGTCACACTGAAGAGCGGGCAACGCTTCACCATTACCACTGACGACGTGCAGGGCGACGCTGACCGGGCGTCCACCACTCTGAAAACCCTGACCGACGATGTGCACCCGGGTGATGCCATTCTGATCGACGACGGCAACCTGACGCTCAAGGCCGTTGAGGTGACCGCGACGGATGTCGTCTGCGAGGTGATAGCCGGCGGGCCCGTCAGCGACCATAAGGGCATCAACCTGCCGGGCGTGCCGGTCAGCGTGCCGGCGCTGAGCGAAAAGGACGCGGACGACCTGCGCTGGGCGCTGCGCCAGCCCGTCGACCTTGTGGCGCTGTCGTTTGTGCGCGGCGCCCACGATATTGTGCCGGTTCACGCGATAATGAACGAGGTGGGCGTGCATGTGCCGGTCATCGCCAAGATCGAGAAGCCTCAGGCTGTGCATGCGCTCGACGAGATCGTCGACGCCTTCGATGCCATCATGGTGGCGCGCGGCGATCTGGGCGTCGAGATGCCCTTCGAGGATGTGCCGCTCGTCCAGAAGCGCATCATCACGACGGCTCGCACCTGGGCCAAACCGGTGATCGTGGCCACCCAGATACTTGACTCGATGATCCATTCGCCGCGCCCCACCAGGGCTGAGGCGTCGGATGTTGCCAACGCCGTCATGGACGGGGCGGACGCCGTCATGCTGTCGGGAGAGACGAGCGTGGGGCAGTACCCGGTGCAAGCCGTCGAAGCGATGGACCGGATCGTCTTGGCCGTTGAGGCGGGCGGCACCGACAGCATCACCAAAATCGAATGGGACCCCCGCACCACGTCGGGAGTCGTCGCCTGGGGCGCGGCCCGCATGGCCCGCAAACTGAACGTCGAGGCCATCGTGGCCTTTTCCTACTACGGCGACACCGCGCGCCGGGTCGCCCGCCTGCGTCCCGGCACGCCGATCGTCTGTTTCACGCCGCTGGAATCGACCAGACGTCAACTCGGATTGGTCTGGGGCCTCAACACGTTCGTGTCCAAGGAGCACGAAATCGAGGCGATGCTGCGCGAGATGGACGCCACATTGTCGCGTCAGGGCGTGGCCAAGGTGGGGGATCGGGTCGTGGTTGTCTACGGCAAGCCGCTGGGGACGCCGTCCCACACGAACACGGTGTACGTCCACGCGATCGGTCAGCGCGACGATTGACACCTGAGACGGGGTCGGTGCCACGCTTTGCCGGGCACGCTGGCTAGAGTGAATAGTGCCAGCTTTCCAAGCTGGCGTTCATATGAATACTTGATATGAGGCTAGACATGACCACCCCTGACAGGCCAACAATCAAACGACCGAGTGCCCGCAAAATCGGGTTGGTTGCCGCATTAGCCGGTCTGATGTTAGCGCTCACCGGGTGTGGCGTCGCAGGCGGCGGCGAGGTCAATGGTGAGGCCAACCTGCATACCCCTGACCTGTCGAGTGTCAGCTTTTTCGGCGGTGCGCTCACTGGACGCGCCCTGCTGGCACTGGGGTTCATCGTCTGCCTGGCCGGCCTGGTTTTCGGCTTGGTGACGTTCCTGCGGCTGCGCAATCTGCCCGTCCACAAGTCGATGCGCGAGGTCTCGGAGCTGATCTGGGAGACCTGCAAA
>WRFI01000085.1 GCA_009778875.1 Propionibacteriaceae bacterium
CGTCCAACATTTCTTCAGTCACTTCGGTCACTGCGCCACCTGGGTTATCTCGTAGGGCTGTGGTTTCTGGGCGGTATGCGGATGCTCGGGGCCGGCGTACACCTTCAGCTTGCCGATCTGCTGGCGGGCCAGCTTGTTCTTCGGCATCATGCCCCAGACGGCCTTCTCGACGGCCTTGCGCGGATCCTTGGCAATCAGATCGCCGATCGACGTCACCTTGAGACCACCCGGCTGCCCGGAATGGGAATACCGCAGCGACGTCTTGGCCTTGTTGCCTGTCACGGCCACCTTCGCGGCATTGATGACGATGACGAAATCACCGGTATCGACGTGGGCGGCGAACGTCGGCTTGTGCTTGCCGCGCAACAGATTGGCGGCGGTCACGGCGAGGCGGCCGAGCACGACATCCGTCGCGTCGATCACCAACCAGCGACGCTCAATATCGCCTGGTTTGGGGCTGTAGGTAGGCACCTGGCAACCATCTTCCACTAGTGCTTGTAATCGTAATGCTGCCAAACCACCGAAGCGGCACGCTGACGCGTGGGCAACAGCGCACAACATTACCCGGCGACCCCACCTCCGGTCAAACGCAAAGTGGGCGCAGCGATGGGTTAGAGTTGTGCCATGAGTCCTAAGTCTAATGCCGCGACCCTTGAGGTCAGCGGCCCGAAAGATCTGCGCAATGTTGTACTTGTCGGCTCCGCCGGCTCCGGCAAGACCACCCTTTTTGAGAACCTCTTGAAGGCTCGGATAGGTGGCTACCGGGGCGAAAAAGACGAACCGGAACGGGCCGCCGCACTGGCGCTGGCGACCATCCCGGGCAATGATTGCGTGATCAATTTGCTGGATGCCCCGGGGCATCCCGATTTCGTCGGCGAGCTGCGGGCCGGCCTGCGCGCCGCCGACGCGGCCATCTTCGTCGTCTCGGCTGCGGACGGCATCGACCCCACCACGCAGGTGCTGTGGAACGAGTGCAAGCGGGTCAGCCTGCCGCGGGCCGTCGTCATCACCAAACTGGATGCGGAGCATTCGGATTTCGACGGTGCTGTCGCCGCCGTCCGCACCTCGTTCGGTGAGGGTGTGCACCCGGCCTACGTCCCGATGAAGGACGCCAAGGGCGAGATCACCGGCAACCTGTCGCTGCTGACGCGCCGCGCCCACGACCACTCGTCCGGTACCCGCGTGGCCCGGGCGGCCAGCGCCGACGAGGCCGCCCTGATCGATCAGTTCCGCTCTGACTATGTCGAGTCGATCATCACCGAGAGCGAGGATGACGACCTGCTCGAGCGCTACTTCGAGGGCGCCGAGTTGGGTGCCGACGAGATCGTCGGTGACCTGATGAAGGCCATGTACCACGGCCAGTTCTTCCCCGTCATCCCGGTGCTGACATCGGGGGTGGGCATTGAGGAACTGATCGGCGTCATCTCGCGGGGCTTCCCGACGCCCCTGCGTCGCGTGCTGCCCTACGTCGTCGACCTAAAGGGCGACCCGGTCGAGATCGGCGAGATCAGCGAAAACGGCCCGCTGCTGGGCGAGGTCATCCGCACGACATCGGACCCCTTCGCCGGGCGGCTGTCGATGGTGCGGCTGTATTCCGGCACGCTGAAGGCCGACGCCACGGTCCAGATCGCCGGGCAAAGGGCGCTGTTCTCCATGCCCGTCAGCGAGGCCAAGCCAGACCATGCCGAAACCGAAAAGGCCGGCGGGCTGACCGCCCCGAATGGCACCGATCTGGCGCCCAAGACCAAGGCCGTGGCGGGTGAAATCGTCTACATCGCGAAGCTCAGCAAGGCCGAAACCGCCGACACCATCAGCGCACCCGAGAAGCCGCTGGTCGCCGAACCGTGGGCCACGCCCACGCCCCTGCTGCCGATGGCCCTTCACGCCGTCAGCCGCAACGACGAGGACAAGCTCGCCACCGCTTTGGGACGCCTGGTGGTCGAGGATTCGGCCGTCCAGGTGTTGCGGGCCGAAGGCACCGACCAGTTGTTGATCTGGACGATGGGCCAGGCCCACAACGACCTGCTGATGGCCCGCCTGAAGGATCGCTACGGCGTCAACGTCGAGCAGGCCCCAATTCAAGTCGCACTACGGGAAACGTTCATCGCGCCAAGCGAGGCCCAGGGCCGTCACGTCAAACAGTCGGGTGGGCACGGCCAGTACGGGGTCTGCCACATCCGCGTCGAACCGCTGGAGCGGGGCGCCGGCTTCGAGTTCGTCGACCAGGTGGTCGGCGGCGCGGTGCCGCGCCAGTTCATTCCCTCCGTCGAGAAGGGTGTGCGGGCACAACTGGAGAAAGGCACCATTTCGGGGTACCCGATGGTGGACGTTCGCGTCATCCTGGACGACGGCAAGTCCCACTCAGTTGACAGCTCGGATATGGCTTTCCAGTCGGCTGGGTCGCTGGCCCTCAAGGAGGCCGCCAAACCCGAAAAGATCGCCCTTCTGGAGCCACTGGACGACGTGGCGGTGACGGTGCAAGACGCCTATCTGGGCAACGTCATGACCGACCTGTCGAACCGGCGCGGCCAGGTGGTCGGCACCGATCCCGGCGAGGACGGGACGACGACGGTGCGGGCGTTGGTGCCGCAATCGGAGCTGTCGCGGTACGCCATCGATCTGCGCGGCTTGGCCCAGGGCACCGGCACATTCGCCCGCACCTTCCACGGCTACGAGATCATGCCACCGGCCGCCGCCCAAGAGGTCATCAAGGCTGCCCAGGCCAAGCAAGGCTGATGCGGCCCGTCACGTCATATGTGCGGCGCAGCCCGCGCATGAACGACTCGCAAAAGGCGGCCTGGCAGCGCCTGGGCTCGCAGTATGTGGTGGGCGGGCTGGCCCGGGACGCCATGGTCAGCCGATTCGTCGAACAGCCACCGCTCGACTTGGCCAAAGTGTTCGGCCGGGCGGCACCGCTGCTGGTGGAGGTCGGCGCCGGGTCGGGGGAAAACCTGACGGCCGAGGCAGTGGAGCGGCCCGACTGGAACCTGCTTGGCTTCGAGGTGTACGACAAGGTGCTGGGCTCGACGATGTCGCGTCTGGACAGGGCCGAGGCCGCCAATGCCCGTCTGATCCACGGCGATGCCGTCACCGGGCTCACATATCTGATCCCGCCGCAGGCGATCAGCGAATTGCAGAGCTACTTCCCCGACCCCTGGCACAAGGCCCGCCACGTCAAGCGGCGGCTCATCAACCCCGCCTTCGTGGAGCTGGCCGCCTCGCGGCTTAAGCCCGGCGGTTTGTGGCGTCTGTCGACCGATTGGGACGACTACGCCCGGCACATCGGCGCCGTGTTCGGTGGCACTTCGCTGTTTGACGACGTCACCGCCGAGCAGGCCACCACCACTTCCCGACCGGTCACCAAGTTCGAGGCGCGGGCCCGATCGGCCGGACGTGGCGTCACAGAGTTTGTCTTCGAGCGGGCGACATGACGCGCTACCGGCTTGACATCGCCTACGACGGCACCGATTTTCACGGCTGGGCCACCCAGCCGGGCATCCGCACCGTCCAGGGGGTGCTTCAGGACGCCATTGCCGCCGCCCTATCCGACTTGAACCTGCCAACCCAGCACAGTTTGACGGTCGCCGGCCGGACCGATGCGGGGGTCCACGCCCGCGATCAGGTGGCGCATCTGGACTGCGAGGTGCCGGTCGAGAAGCTCGGCGCCGTGGTGGCGCTGGTCAGGCGCAACCTGCCGACGGACATCCAGTTGCTGGCCGGCCAGATCGCCGCGCCGGGCTTTGACGCGCGCTTCTCGGCCACCGGTCGCACCTACTGCTACCGCTTGTGGGACCTCAATTCGGTGGTTTTCCCACCCCTCCAGCGGGCGGTCACCATCGTCCCCGTCGATCTGGACGTTGACACCATGGCGCAAGCCGGCGCCGGCCTTGTCGGGCTGCGCGAGTTTGCGCCGTTCTGCCGCGCCCCCAGCCCCGCCAAGACAGCCCAGGGTGCCACGACAATCCGCCATCTGCGCCGCTTCGACGTCGTCCGGTGGCCCGACCCGTCCCGCACCATCGAGTGCTGGCTGGAGGCCGACGCCTTCTGCCAGTCGATGGTGCGCTCGTTGGTGGGGGCTGTGGCGACCGTCGGCGCCGGACGGCGGGACACGGCGTGGTTGGATGACGTTGCTGCGAGCCACACCCGCGCCAACGACGTGCCGGTGCTGCCGCCCCGCGGCCTGACGCTGGACGCTGTCACCTACCCGCCGGACGACCAACTGGCCAGCCGCGCCGAACAGGCCCGCAGCACCCGCTCCTTGGACGACGGGGACGCATGAGCCACTATTTTGTAACACCGACCGGCGAGGAAAACCGCCGCGAATTCCGGGCCACACTATTTGGGCGCAGCTTCACATTCACCTCGGCGGACGGGGTTTTCTCGGGGCAGCGCCTTGATCTGGGCACGGCTGTGCTGCTTCGCAGTGTCGATCCACCAACGGCGACGACCGCTGTCCCCAACCCCCGCCTGCTCGATCTGGGTTGCGGCATCGGCCCGATTGCCATAGCGTTGGCGGCGGCCTGCCCGCCGGCTCACGTCACCGCCATCGACGTCAACGATCGAGCGCTCGAGCTGACCAGGCTCAACGCCGCCCGGGCGGGCGTCGATGTGCAGGCCCGCCGGCCCGAGGATGTGGACCCGGACGAACAGTTCGACGAGATCTGGTCGAATCCGCCGATTCGAATCGGCAAGCCGGCCCTGCACGACCTGCTGGTCACCTGGCTTGGGCGCCTCGCCCCCGGTGGCCGGGCCTATCTGGTGGTGGGACGCAACCTGGGCGCCGACTCGCTGCAGGGGTGGCTGTCGAACCAGGGCTGGTCAGTAACGCGTCTGACTTCCGCCAAGGGCTTCCGCGTGTTGGCCGTCTCACCGCCCGAGCCGTGCTAAGGTCAAAGGGCCGACAGTCGGGGAATCTGGTGAAAAACCAGAGCTGACCCGCAACCGTGACGACCACTTGGGCCAAGCCGGGATACCGACCGAAGGCATTTTTCAGATAACTCTCGTCGAGGTCTACGAGAAAGGATTGTCATGCCTCACACCCATCACCTTTTCCATCGCGGGGCCGGTTTCGCACTGGCCTTGCTGATCGCCGCACCGATGACAGCCACCACCGCCAGCGCTGCCCCCGCCGCCCCCGTCGGCGTGGAGGCCTGTGCCCAGCAAAACGGCGTCTATGTCGTGGTCACCGGTGAGGAAACCACGGCCACGCCCGCCCCCACCATCGGCGTTTGCGTCACGGCCCCGAGCAGCGGGACGGACGCCCTCAACTCCGCCGGGGTCAGCATCACCCGCGATTCCACGGGCATGATCTGCGCGCTCAACAACTATCCGAACCCTTGCCCCGCCACCTTCGACGGCAAGTACTGGCAGTACTACCAGGCCTCGGCCACCGACGCCGAGAATGGTACCTGGACCTATGCCACCACCGGCTCCGACGATTCCCAGCCGCAGGCCGGTTGGGTCGAAGGCTGGTGCTACGGCGAACAGTGCACGCCCGTCTTGCCCAGCGTCGACACCACCGCGACGCCCACCACCACGGCGGCGAGCGGACCATTTTGGACCATCGTCGCGCTCGGCGTCATCGTCGTCGTTCTCGTGATCGCCGCTATCGTGGTGGTGCGCCGGCGGCGACGGTAGGATGGGCGCATGAACGCCACTGCTGCCCCCACATTTGGCCGTCTGATCACCGCCATGGTGACCCCCTTTGACACGGACGGAAAGCTCGACCTGGCGGCCGCGAAGCGGTTGGCGGCCTATCTTGTGGACGTGCAACACAACGACGCCCTGGTCATAAACGGCACCACGGGCGAGGCCCCAACCACCTCGGACGCCGAGAAGGCCGCCATCGTCAAGGCCGTGGCCGAAGAGGTTGGCGACAGGGCCAAGGTCATCGCCGGGGTGGGCACACCCGACACCGCCCACTCGGTCGAGCTGGCCCGCCAGGGCGCCGACGCCGGCGCCGACGGCCTGCTGATCGTCACGCCGTACTACTCGCTGCCGCCCCAGGACGCCATCGAGGCGCACATGAAGACGGTCGCGTCGGCCACCGACCTGCCCTGCATCCTCTACGACATCCCGCACCGCACCGGGCGCCCGATCGAAACGGAGACCCTGCTGCACCTGGCCGCCCACCCGGGCATCATCGGCGTCAAGGATGCCAAGAAGGACCTGGCGGCCTCGGCCCGCGTCATCGCCGAAACCGGCCTGCAGTATTACGCCGGGGACGACGCCTACACCCTGCCGGTGCTGAGCATCGGCGGGGTCGGCGTGGTGGGCACGTCAACGCATTTCACCGGCGCCGCCACAGCCTTCATGATCGAGGCGTTCCTGGCGGGACGGCTGAGTGAGGCGATTGAGCAAAACCAGCGCCTGCTGCCCGTGTACACCGGGGTGTTCGCGACCCAGGGCTGCATGCTTGTCAAGGCCGGGTTGAAGCATCGCGGCATCGACGTCGGCCCGGTGCGGGCACCGCTGCTGGACGCCTCACCGGCCCAGGCGGCCGCCTTCGCGGCCCTGCTGGACGCGATCTAGGCCAGTCAGCCGATCGGGGCCCAGACGGGCCCAGTTTCGGCCAGGCTTTCGTCCAGCTTAGGAAACAGCGGGGTCGGCTTGTCAAGCTTGACGCCTGGTTTGACGAACTGCCGCTGCCACTTCGCCTGCTCCGACGCGTAATCCCCCGTCAGCACCTGGTACGGGGGCGTGCCTTCCCCCTCGTCGACGGTGTCGATCTGCGGTTGCGCCGCCCACACCCCTTCGCCGCCCATCTGCTCGAAGACCCGCTGCGCGGCATGCGGCAGGAAAGGCGTCAGCATCGTGTTACAGTCGGCCACCACCTGCAAAGCCACGTGCAGCACCGTGTCGCGGCGGGCCGGGTCGTCCTTGAGCTTCCAGGGCTCTTGGGCACTGAGGTACTGGTTGGCCAGGCCGACCACCCGCATGATCTCGGTGATCGCGTTCTTGAACTTGCAGTGCTCCAGCAGATCGCCCACCACATCGTAGGCGTCGCGCGCGCCCGCCAGCAGCGCCTCGTCGTCGCTTGTCAACGCCCCGTCCTCAGGAATTTCGCCGTTGTAGCGGTTGGCCATCGAGATCGCGCGGTTGACCAGGTTGCCCCACTCGTTGGCCAGCTCGTTGTTGGTGCGCCGCACGAACTCGTCCCAGGTGAAGTCCGTGTCCTGGTTCTCCGGCCCTGCCACCGCGATGTAGTAGCGCAGGGCATCCGGCCCGAACTCGCGCAGGAAATCGCCCACGAAGATCGACGCCCCGCGCGACGACGCCACCTTGGAGCCCTTCATCGTCAAGAACTCGCTGCTGACGATCTCGGTGGGCAGATCGAGGACGCCGAATTGCGGCGACGGGGTGCCGCCCCGCGACCCTTGGCCATTCGCGCCGAGCAATATGGCCGGCCAGATCACAGTGTGAAAGACGATGTTGTCCTTGCCCATGAACATGTAGTTGCGGGCCGCGTCGTCGTTCCACCAGTCGCGCCAGGCATCCGGCCGCCCGAGACGATTGGCCCACTCGATGGATGCCGACAGGTAGCCGATGACGGCGTCGAACCAGACGTAGATGCGCTTCATCGGCTCGTCGCGCCACCCGTCAAGGGGTATGGGCACGCCCCAGTCGAGGTCGCGGGTGATGGCGCGGGGACGCAGTTCCTCGACGAAGTTGGTGGAAAACCGCACCACGTTGGGGCGCCAGTCCTGGCGCGAGTTCAGCCAGGCTGTCAGTTCGTCGGCGAAGGCCGGCAGGTCGAGGAAGAAGTGGGTCGTCTCGACGAATTGCGGCAC
>WRFI01000086.1 GCA_009778875.1 Propionibacteriaceae bacterium
CTTGTAAGCCTTGCAGAAGGCACGGCTGGCCGGCGCCGGTGAACGATAACAGCACGTATGGCGTGGAGAGTGCGCTCAGAGCGTCCTCAAGGTAGTGCGGGTTGAACCCGGCGGCTGTCAAAGGCATCTCGCCGTCCGTGTGGTTGGTGGCAACGGCCTCGACGGTTTCCGACGCGTGGGCCTGGTCGCCCGTCGCCGCGTCGAGGGAAATCGCCTCGTCGGAGATGTTCATGCGTACGGGCGTGTTGCGTTCGGCCACGAGCTTGACGCGCCGGGTCGCCGCGACGATGTCGTCCGTCTTGACTCGCACCGACACGTTGGCCTGGACGTCCAGCAGATGACGGAACTTCGGGAACTCGCCGTCGAGAAGACGGGTCGTGAGCTCGCGGCCGTCCGCATCGAAACCGATCAACGATTCGCCGGCGTCTTCCGACGCAAGGCTGAGCGCTATGTCGCCGCCCGCCGACATTGAACGGGCCGTTTCCCGCAACACCCGCGCTGGGACGATCGCCGCCCCGTCAACCTTCTTTGTTGCGGGCTTCCATGGCATTTCGCGCAGCGCCATGCGGTAGCGGTCGGTCGCCAACAGCGACAGTGTGCCGTCACTCAACTCGATGCGCACGCCCGTGTAGATAGGCAGCAACTCGTCCCTGCCCGCCGCCACAACCACCTGGTCGACGGCGCGGGCGAACTCCTCAGACGAGACGTGCCCCGTCGTCTTCGGCATCGGCGGCAGGCTCGGATAATCGCCCACCGGCAACAGTTGGAGCGTAAAACTGGCCGGACCGCAGGTCAACTGGGCTTTAGTCTCGTCCGACTCAATAGTGACGGGCTGGCCCGGCAGCATACGGACGATGTCTGCCAACAACTTGCCACTGACTAGCGCTTCGCCATCATCAAAAACTTGTGCCGGGATTGCCACCTTCGCCGACGTTTCATAGTCGAAACTGGACAGCGTCAAGTGGTCGCCTTCAGCCTTCATCAGCAGCCCGGCCAGAATCGGCACGCTCGGACGGTTCGGTAGGTTACGGGCCGCCCAGGCGACCGCCTCGGCCATGACCTCGTGGTCAACGCGAATCTTCACAATCACCCCTTCGTACGGTGTGTATTCGATCTTAGCTTGATTGTGCCACGATAGGCTGACAAATCCATGCGACAAGGTGATGTACCGCAGTTTTCAACAAGTCCGCATGAGCATGCTTAGACGGTTAAGTTATGTCTAATTCTCGTAGTCTTAGTAGGTTCTGTGGAAAGACTGGATAACGTCTGTTTTGGCTTGTCAACGTCATTAACAGGCTGTGGATAGGTTGTTGATAGCGGGTTGCGGAGGGCTGGCCATGTGTGGATAACATGGCGTGCCGGGAGGCGTTATCAAGAGTCTTCCCTGAGTTATCCACATGTTGTGCACAAAACTTGTGGATAAGTCGGGGATACAGATCGTTTTGGTGATGAATCTGGATTACGACTGACGCAAGCGGTTCGTCAATTCCGTCACCTGGTTGTAGACGCTGCGGCGTTCCCGCATGAGATCCTTGATCTTGCGGTAGGCGTGCATGACGGTGGTGTGGTCCCGTCCGCCGAACTCTTGGCCGATCTTTGGCAGGGACAAATCCGTCAGTTCGCGGCACAAATACATGGCAATCTGGCGGGCGGTCACGAAGGTGTGGGTGCGGGATTGACTTTCCAGATCACCCACTGTGATTTCAAAGTAGGCGGCTGTGTGCTGTTTGACCTCGTCAGTGTTGATGATGCGCTGTCCGCCGTCGGGGATGAGGTCCTTGAGAACTTCCTCGGCCAACTTGACGTCTGGTTGCTGGCGGTTCAGATTGGCGAAGGCGGTGACGCGGATCAAGGCGCCTTCAAGCTCACGGATGTTGGTTTGAATCTTGGACGCGATGAGCTCGAGCACGTCCGGGGGGACGGCCAGGTGCTCGACAACCTGTTTTCGCCGCAGAATCGCGATCCGTGTTTCCAGATCGGGGGGCTGGATGTCGGTGATCAGGCCCCACTCGAATCGGCTGCGCAGGCGCGGTTCAAGCGCTTCGAGCGCCTTCGGCGGACGGTCACACGTCATGACGATCTGCTTTTGCGCGTTGTGCAATGTATTGAAAGTGTGAAAGAACTCTTCCTGTGTCCCGATCTTCGACTCCAGGAACTGGATGTCGTCGATCAACAGCACGTCGACGTCACGGTAGCGGCGACGAAACTCCACCATCCGGTTTTCTGACACGGCGTTGATGAAGTCGTTGGTCATCTCTTCGGTGCTGACGTAGCGCACGTGGACGTCCTGGTAGTACTGCAGCATGTAGTGGCCCAAGGCGTGCAGCAGGTGAGTCTTGCCGAGGCCCGAACCGCCATAGATCAGCAACGGGTTGTAAGCCTTACCGGGGGCTTCCGCCACGGCGACAGCCGCCGCGTGGGCGAATCGGTTGGACGCGCCGATGACAAAGTTTTCGAAGGTGTACTTGGGGTTCAGCTTGTCGTCCTGGACGGGCGCTTCCATCGGCGACGCCGCGAGCGCCGCATTCGAGCCAACATTGAGCTGAACAATGTTGTCAATAGGGCAGGCGTCGTCGTCCCTGTCTGGTGGGTTGAAGCCGAGCTCCAAGTCGGGTTCGACGGTGATCGCCAGACGGATCGAGCGGGTGAAGTAGTCGGACAGAGCTTCCTCGATGGGGGCGCGCAGCCTCGTCTCGATGCGCTCGCGGGTGAACTCATTGGGCACCGCAACCATGACGTGCGATTCAAGTATGGTTAGGGGTTTTGCGTTCTTCAACCAGTCCCGGGCGATGGGGTCGGCGTGCTGCATGACATGCTCCCACGCGGGCGTCAGCAAAGCGACCGTGTCAGCGGCAACATCGTCCACAGGGCCTCCTTCAGATTGGCAAGATTCTAGTCCAAACGGACCGACGTCAGCGAACTGGTCACCTGTTGATTATTGTTTTCCCGGCGTGTCGCATGGACAACGCGATAGCGACAGTTTTTTGGCGCCTTGTGACAGGTCCATGTCCTGCGGTAACATAATGCAAGTCGCTGGCCGTCAGCGACTGTTCGTCGGTGTCTTGATCAGGTACATCGCCCGATGAGATGCCAAGCACTAACTGTAAAAGGTGGTCGCCATCATGGTGAAGCGGACTTATCAGCCCAGCAATCGCCGTCGCGCCAGGACTCACGGCTTCCGTGCCCGCATGCGCACGCGTGCGGGTCGAGCCATTCTCGCTGCTCGTCGCCGCAAGGGACGTACCGAGCTGTCAGCTTGAGGCGTCGTGCTGCCGGCCTCGAATCGTCTACGAGCGTCAGCCGACTTTGCTCGCACCGTGCGAAGCGGAGTAAGAGTGGCACGCCCGACCCTGGTTGTTCATGCGCTGCGTCATAGCGGCGATGCGCCACGGGTTGGCTTCGTCGTCTCCAAAGCCGTCGGCGGAGCAGTCGTGCGCAACCGGGTGAAGCGTCGTCTGCGGGCGTTGGTGCGTCCCCTCGTGTGTGATTCGAGCTCGGCCGCAGCGTGTGACGTGGTCGTGCGGGCGCTGCCAGCTGCGGGCAGTGAGCCGCGGCGCGTGGCGGACGACCTGACCGGGGCCTGGCGTTCGGCCTGCGACAAGGCTTTGGCGGTGGCGGCATGAAACACGTGATCATCTGGTTCATCAAGACGTGGCGCAAGGTGTTGTCGCCGACGTATGGCGATGTCTGCAAGTATTACCCGTCGTGCTCGGCCTACGGTTTGGAGGCCGTGCAGTTGCACGGCGCGGTGAAGGGTTCCGCACTGGCCATCTGGCGCATCTTGCGTTGCAACCCGTGGTCACGCGGCGGCGTCGACCCGGTGCCCGGCTCTGAACTAGCCGCCAAGACCATTGAATGGTGGTCTGACAAGGACGAATGTGACCACGGCCGGGACGTTGCCGGGATAAGGATGACGCGATGATAGCGATGGCAAGCCTGGCACAAATCGGCGATTGGATAATGACGCCGTTCTACTGGATCGTGTCGTCCGTCCTGATTTTCTTCCACTGGCTGCTGACGCCGGTTCTCGGCACCGGTAACGCCGCGCAAGGCTGGGTTTGGTTCTTGTCGTTGATCTTGATGACGTGCGTGATCCGTGGCGCGACGTTGCCGCTGTACGCCAAGCAGTTGAACTCGCAGCGAGCGATGTCGGGACTGCAAGGCAAGATGAAGGAACTCCAGAAGAAGTACGCCGGCGATCGTCAACGTCAAAGCGCTGAGACGATGAAGCTGTACCAGGAAGCGGGCGTCAGCCCGTATGCGTCCTGTTTGCCGATGCTGGCGCAGATGCCGGTGCTGCTGTCCGTGTTCTGGGTGATCCGTGGCGTGGCCGTGGAAACCTCGGCCAAGCGGGGCATGTTCACACTGGACAGCATGGCTCCGCTCAAACCGCAGTTTGAGAACGCGACGTTCTTCGGGGCGAGGCTGTCGCAGGCGTTCATGCCGATGAACGAAACGACGCTCGGCACGAAGGTGTTGATCGTCATCATGGTGCTGTTGATGATGCTGACGCTGTTCTACCAGCAGTGGTACATGATGAAGCGCAACATGCCGCCGGCCATGCTGGAAGGCGCCATGGGCCAGCAGCAGAAGATGATGCTGTACGTCATGCCGTTCATGTACCTGATCTCGGGCGCGGCGGTGCCGGTGGGTGTGTTGATCTACTGGTTAATGTCCAACGTCTGGACGATGGCGCAGCAGTACTTCATGGTGCGCGTCTATCCAACGCCGGACACACCTGCCTATGCGGCCTGGGAGGATCGCATGTACGCGATGGGTAAGGACCCGGTGGAGATCGAGAAGGCGCGGCGTGAAAAGGCGCGGACCAAGAATGGTGGGCGGCTGACGGCCAAGATGGCGGAGATGGCGCAGACCGCGCAGGAGCAATCGGCTGGTGCCAAGCCTGGCAGTGCGAAGGCTGGTGCGGGGAAGCCTGCCATAACTCAGACTGTCACGACAACCGTCGGGGCGAGCGGCAAACAGGTTGTGGTGCGACAGCAGCCCCACAACGTCAGTCGCGCCAAGAGGAAGCACTAGACTTTGGGCCGAAACGGCCCCAATGATGAGGAGAAAAATGAGTGACGAGTTGAGTAGCGAGCAAGGCGAGGTTGTTGAGGCAACTGAGCCGGTTGACGTGGCACAGGTGGCTGTAGAGGAGGACGAGCCGGATGACGCTGACTCCTATGACGGCACTGAGTCGGCACTTGACCAAGAGGGGGACGCGGCGGCCGATTATCTGGAGGAGTTGCTGGATATCGTCGATATGGACGGTGACATCGACACCTATGTTGAGGGCGACCGGGCGCATGTCTCGATCGTGACCGATTCCCAGACACTTGTGGGCAAGAACGGCGAGGTTCTCGACGCCTTGCAGGAACTGGCCCGGTTGGCCGTCCTGACAGACACGGGTCGCCGGTCGCGGTTGATCCTGGACGTTGCGGGGTATCGCGACAAGCGGCGTCAGGAGTTGTTGATCATGGCGCAAGAGGCCGTCGCCGAGGTGAAGAGGACTGGCGAGCCGGCTCGTCTTCCGGCGATGAACCCCTTTGAGCGCAAGATAGTGCACGACGCGGTGGCGGAGGCGGGGCTCACCAGTGAGTCCGAGGGTGTCGAACCGCAGCGCCGGGTGGTCGTCTCAACGAAGTGAATGTTTCACGTGAAACATTGACTGTCAGTACATGGCGGGAAGTGCGTGGCTTGTGACCGGTGACGTTCCCCAAGCGGTGCTGGATGAGGTGTTCGGTGAGCGCGCCGGGCGGGTGGTTCAGTATCATGACATTCTGGCGACACGCGGAATCGAGTGGGGGTTGCTCGGGCCACGTGAGGCAGATCGTCTTTGGAGCCGGCACATCATGAACAGCGCAGCGATTGCCGTGTTCGTGCCGCAGGACGCAAGCGTGGTGGACGTCGGCAGCGGGGCTGGACTTCCGGGCATACCGCTGGCGCTGACGCGGCCAGATCTGCGGATCTGGCTTTTGGACTCGTTGCTGCGACGGGTGAATTTCCTGGAGCTGGCGGTGGACGAGCTGGGCTTGGCCGACCGGGTGAAGGTGCTGCGATCGAGGGCCGAGCAGTGTAGCGAGCGCTTTGATGTGGTGGTGGCGCGGGCGGTGGCGCCGTTGACGAAGCTGGTCGAGTGGTGCGAGCCGATGATGGGCCGGTCAATGGTGGCGCTCAAGGGCGACAGCGCCGAAACCGAGGTGGCTGAGGCCGAGTCCGTCTTGAAAAGCCGTCATCTAATGGCGACGGTAAGGCGTGTGGACGACGGCTTGGGAGGGGAAGCGACGGCGGTTGTGGTAGTCAGGGAATAATACCCGCTATCCACAAGGGAATATTCGCCTTCTAAGCGCAAAATCGGCAGTTATCCACAGATGTTGGGAGTTATGCACAATCAGTGGATACCGTGAATTCCCCCCAAAGGAGCAGTCGCGAAGCGACTGACGGGGTGATCTTGCGAGAGGTGCAGCGCCCCAGCCACGGAAAATTCCCCTCTGGGGAGGTGAGAAGTGCAGCGCCGGAGCTACAGAAAATTCCCCTCTGGGGAGGGGTGGCAGTCGCGAAGCGACTGACGGGGTGGTACCCAAGCAGGTGCAGCGCCCCAGCTACGGAAAATTCCCCTCTGGGGAGGGGTGGCAGTCGCGAAGCGATTGACGGGGTGGTCCTGCGCGCTCATGCAAACACCTACAAGAACACCATGGCGCTTCACGCGACCCACCTGAGGAGGGGAAGGAACCACCCGAGCGGTTTGCGTCCACCTATTATCCTTGGGCGATGGCTCCAACAGACCCACCCGAAGGCGCGGCGCGTCATTCCGGCGACTACTTCCAGTTGCCGTTCAATCCGGAGCTACGGGAAAGAGCGAAGGAACTACGGAAGGCTGGGATCCTTTCCGAGGTGCTGCTGTGGCGGCAACTGAGCCACGGAAAGTTCAAAGGGCTTGACTTTGACCGCCAGAAGATCATCGGCAATTTCATTGTCGACTTTTACTGTGCGAGTTGTCACGCGGTCATTGAGGTGGACGGCGTCACTCATGACCTTAAACTTCCGGATGACCGGGATCGGGATGTCTATCTGGAAGGACTGGGGCTAACCGTGATTCACGTTCTGGCCAAAGACGTGCTCAAAGACTTAGACGGCGTGATGCAGATGTTGAGTCGTCATCCAGCCTTTGGGACCACGCAGGGGCGGATTGACCACCGCGGCGTTGCGCGTGCCGTTGGATTCCCCTCTGGGGAGGGGTGGCAGTCGCGGAGCGACTGACGGGGTGGTCTTGCGAGGGGGGCAGCGCCGCAGCCACGGAAAATTCGCCTCTGGGGAGGTGAGAGGTGCAGCGCCGGAGCTACGGAAAATTCCCCTCTGGGGAGGGGTGGCAGTCGCGGAGCGACTGACGGGGTGGTCTCCCAAGCAGGTGCAGCGCCGGAGCCACGGAAAATTCCCCTCTGGGGAGGGGTGGCAGTCGCGAAGCGACTGACGGGGTGGTTTGTGGCGTCCCTTTCCTGGCGCTTCGCGCCTAACCACCCCGTCGGCTGCGCCGCCACCCCTCCCCAGAGGGGAATTCACTGCGGCGGCTTTGCCGGCGTCCCTTTCCTGGCGCTTCGCGCCTAACCACCCCGTCGGCTCCGCCGCCACCCCTCCCCGGAGGGGAATTCACTGCGGCGGCTTTGCCGACGGCCCTTTCCTGGCGCTTCGCGCCTAACCACCCC
>WRFI01000087.1 GCA_009778875.1 Propionibacteriaceae bacterium
CGTACTTGGAGCCCGGACCGTCCCCGTCCTCCAGGTTGCAGGAATTGACCAGGCAGCGGCCCGGCGCGTGCTCCAGCCCGGCCAGCAGGACCGACGGTTTGGACGAATCGAGCACCAGAGGCGAGGTCACGGCGGTCGCGAAGCGGTCCACCAGCGCGGACATGTCGGCCACACCATCGCTGCCGACCTGGTCGACGCACAGGTCCACCAGATGCGCCCCGGCGCCACCCTGGCGACGGGCGATGTCCACACAGTCGTCCCAGCGCCGCGCCACCATTGCCTCGCGGAAAGCCTTGGACCCGGACGCATTGGCGCGCTCCCCCACGGCCAGGTAGCTGACGTCCTGACGCACATCGACGGCCTCGTAGAGGGACGACACGGCCTCTTGAACCTCCACCTGACGGGCTGCCACCTGGCGTCCGCGGGGCAGTGCGGCGCGGAGTGCCGCGATGTGGGCCGGCGTCGTCCCACAGCACCCAGCCACCGAAGCCAGCCCCAGATCGGAGGCAAACCCGGCCATCGCCTGGGCGAAATCGTCCGGTGTCAACGGATAGACCGCGCCGTTAGTGCCGAGCTCGGGCAGGCCCGCGTTGGGCATGGCGACAACCGGCAGCGGGCAAATCCTACTCAGTTGACGAAGCGGCCCCGCCATCAGGTCGGGCCCGGTGGCGCAGTTGAGTCCCAGCGCGTCGATGCCCAGGTGACGCAACGCGGCCACCGCGGCTTCCACCGGGGTGCCGAGCAGCATGGCGCCGTTGGCCTCGATGGTGACACAGACAATGACCGGCACCACCCGGCCCGCGCCCGCGATCGCCCGCCGCGCCCCGATGACCGCCGCTTTGACCTGCAAAAGATCCTGGCAGGTCTCCACCTGGACGGCATCGACCCCGCCCTCCAGCAGCCCGGCGGTGACGGTCTGGTAGGCGTCCCGCAACGCGCCAAACGACACCTGCCCAAGTGTGGGCAGCTTCGTACCTGGGCCAAGTGAGCCCACGACGAATCGCGGCCAGTCCGGGGTGGTGGCGGCGTCGGCGGCCTCACGCGCCAGGGCGGCGCCAGCCCTGGCGATCTGCCCCGCCTGGTCGACCAGCCCGTAATCGGCCAGCGCCGTCAGATTGACGCCAAAGGTGTTGGTCTCGACCCAGTCGGACCCGGCCGCCAGATAGGCTCCATGGATGGCTTTGATGGTGTCAGGGCTGGTCAGGTTCAAGATGTCGTTGCACCCGTCAAGCGCGCTGACCGGCAGGCTTGCCGCCTGGATCATGGTGCCCATCGCGCCGTCGCCCAGCAGCACACTGGTGCCCAGCACATCCGAAAAAGTCATATCCACAGCCTAGTGGTGGTGTGCCGCGGTAGGCTTGAACGCGTGGCAACGAAAGGCAATGGGCCAATAGTGGTGATGGCGTTCCAGGGCTGGAACGACGCCGCCGACGCCGCCACCAGCGTGATCGACTACCTGGAAGACACCTACCCGACCAACGTCATGGCCACGCTTGACGACGAAGGCTTTTACGACTACCAGATGACAAGGCCAAACGTCTTAACCAATGAAAAGGGTGAACGCGAACTGGTGTGGCCCACCGTCACCATCGAACTTTGCCAGCTGCCCAACCGGGAGGTCGTGCTTATCAGCGGCCCCGAGCCGAACATGCGCTGGCGCGATTTCGTCGGCTGGGTGGACATGACCGTCAAGGTAATCAAGCCGGCCTACATCGTCCTGCTGGGCGCGATGCTGTCGGACGCGCCACACTCCCGCCCCTTCGAGGTGTCAGGGCAGGCGCCGCCGGCACTGGCCGGCACCCTCGAGCTTGAGCCCAACGACTATGAAGGCCCCACCGGCATCGTCGGCATCATCGGGCACCTGTACGCCCAGAAGTCGCCCGCCAAGCTTGTCACCATGTGGGTTTCGGTGCCGCACTACACCGCCCCGCCGCCCAACCCGAAGGCTGGCCTGGCTCTGGTCGAGCGTCTGGCAACCATCCTGGGCTGCGACTTCGATCTGACGCAGTGGCGCGAAGACGTCAAGGAATGGGAAGCTCACATCAACGAGCTGATCGAGGACGACCCCGACATGGCCGAGTATGTGGCGTCCCTGGAGAACCAGACCGACGCCGAGACGGTGCCCCGGGGCACCGGCGACAAGCTAGCAGCCGCCTTCGAGGAGTACCTGTCCAAGGGACGGCGCGGCGGCGACAGCCTGGGCTAGAGCCCGCACCATGGCGTCCGGATCGTCGGCGGTGAAGACGGCCGAGCCGGCCACAAAAACGTCGGCACCGGCCTGGGCGCACCGCTCGATGGTTTCCAAGCTGACGCCACCGTCCACCTGAATCGCCAAGTCGACGCCGTGCCTTTGCGCCAGCTCCCTCGTCCGGGAAATCTTTGGCAGCATCGACTCGAGGAACTTCTGCCCGCCAAAACCGGGCTCCACGGTCATGATCAGGATCTGATCGAATTCGCGCAGAAGATCACCGTAGGGCTCGATTGGCGTGGCCGGCCGCAAACCCAGGCTGGCCCGCGCCCCCAGGCGCCGCAGCTCGCGGGCCAGTCGGACGGGCGCCTGCGACGCTTCGACGTGGAAGGTGATTGTCTTGGCGCCCGTCTCCGCATACTCCGGCGCCCAACGATCGGCATTCTCGATCATCAGGTGGACGTCGATGGGGTGGTCGGTGGCCGCCATCACGGCCTCGACGACGGGACGCCCGATGGTCAGGTTCGGCACGAAATGGTTGTCCATCACATCGACGTGCACACCGTCCGCGCTGGGGATGCGGGCGATCTCATCGGCCAGTCGCGCGAAGTCCGCTGACAAGATGCTGGGCGTGATCTGCATGCCAACCACTTTACGATGGCTTGCGAAGCAGCGCCAAGAACATGGCGTCCGTGCCGTGGCGGTGTGGCCACAACTGGACGAAACTCTTCGTGGCGGCGCAGTCCGGCACGTCAGGCAGAAACACCGGCGCGGCCAGCACATCGGCGTCCCGCCGGGTCGCGAATTCCGTGACAATGTCCTCGGTTTCGCCCCTGTGGGGCGAGCAGGTGGCATAAGCGACCACCCCACCCGGACGGGCCGACGCCCACGCCGCTGCCAGCAAAGCACCTTGTAACGACCTCAATGACGTCAGATCTGTTGGCTGGCGACGCCAGCGGGCCTCGGGGCGGCGGCGCAACGACCCAAGCCCGGAGCAGGGAACGTCGGCCAGCACCAAACCGAAAGACTCGTCACGCCAAGGCGAGCACCCGCCGTCAGCGATGACGACCTGGTGGCCCGACGGGTCGAACCCCCGCAACGCCTGCCCGACCAGCTTGGCGCGGTGCGGTTGCAGCTCGGCGGCCACCAGGAATTCCGGCTCGGCCAACCCGCGAAGCAGGGCCGTCTTGCCACCCGGTCCGGCGCACAGGTCCAGCCAGGGGCCGGTGACACCGCACGCCTGGGCGGCGCCCGCGGCTGCCAGAACCACCAACTGGCTGCCCTCGTCCTGCACCCCAGCCCGGCCGTCCATCACCGCCGTAACGGCTGGGTCGCCGGTGACGGTCACGCCCCACGGCGAGTAGGGCGTCGCCTCGCCACCGGTTTCGGCAACCAGCCGGTCCCGGCTCATCAAGCCCGGTCGCACAGCCAGGGTTGTCCGCGGCGGCGTGTTGTCGGCTTCGAGTGCGGGCACCAACTCGTCGGCCGGCAGCCGGTCAGCAAAAGCCTCGACGATCCACCGCGGATGCTGGTAGCGCAGCGCCAGGGCAGCCATTTCGTCCAACCCCGCGGTGACGATGTCAAGCCATTCGTCGAAGGTGCGCTCGACGATCCGCCGCATGATGGCGTTGACGACGCCCGACGTCCGCGCTCCGATCTGGCTGACGGCCAAATCGACGCTGGTGGCGACGGCGGCGTGGGACGGCACCCTCATGCGCAACCCCTGGTACGCGCCGAGTCGCAGCACGTCGACGACGGCGGGTTGCAAGGTGGAGATGGCACGTCCCCCCGCCGCCTCGATGATGGCATCCAGCGTGCCCAGGGCCCGCGCCGTGCCGTTGACCAACTCGGTGACGAAGGCGGCGTCCGTGGCCGGTGCCCCGCCAAGACGCTGCGACAGCGCCAGATTGGTGTAGGCGCCGTCGGCCGTCACGTCGCGCAATGTGTGGTAGGCCGCCACCCGGGCCTTGTCGGGCGCCTTACTCAAAGCGGGCTCCCGGGGCCAGCCGGGCACCGCGGGCCCAGGCCAGCCCGTCCATCATCGCCTTGCCCGCCGGTTGCACCGTCGTCAGACCAATCGCCTGATCGCCTGTGCCAACGATGATCCCATTCGGGCGCACGTCGATCTCGCCGGGCGGCAGCCGCACGCCCGGGGCCGGCAGGACGCCCAGCCCGCCAACCTTGAGGCGATCGCCACCCAGCGTGGTCCACGCTCCCGGTGCGGGGCTGGTGCCGCGCACCAGGGCGGAGACCGTCTCACTGGGCGCTCGCCAATCGATGCGGGCGTCCTCGGTGGTCACCTTGGGGGCCAGGGTGACGCCTTCGCCGGGTTGGGGTGTGGGTGTGAGGCCTTGGGCGATGTCGTCCAGCGTCGCCACAAGGGTTTCCGCGCCGACGACGGCCAGCCGCTCCAGTAGCTCGCCGGACGTCTCGTGCGGGCCCACATCGACGCCCACCTGACGGTAGACCGGCCCGGCATCCAGGTCGTGGACCAGCTCGAAGGTCGTCACACCGGACACCTTGTCACCCGCCATGATGGCCCGCTGGACGGGCGCCGCACCCCGCCAGGCGGGCAACAGCGAGAAATGCACATTGACCCAACCGTGGGTTGGGACGCCCAACAGTGAGTCGGGAATCAGGCAGCCCCATGCGACGATGACGGCCACGTCGGGCGCCAGATCATTCACGGCGTCAACGAACCAGGGCTCGCGCGCCTTGACGGGCTGCAGCAGCCGCAACCCCAGCGCTTGCGCTGCCGTCGCCACCGGCGAGGCCACCAGGTGCTTTCCCCGTCCGCTGGGGGCGTCCGGGTTGGACGCCACGGCCACCACTTCATGCCCCGCCCGGAGCAAGGCGTGCAAGGTCGGCACCGCGGGCGCCGGCGTCCCGGCGAACAACACTCTCATGCACCAAAGCCTAGCCCGCGGTGTCGTTCCCAAGCCATGCCGGCCAGCGGGGTTATGATGAATCACTTGCCCGATCATTGAAAGGCCTGGTGATGGCATGATTTGCACCACTTGTGGGCAGCAAAACACGCTGGGTCTTCCGTTTTGCACCGTCTGCGGCGCGCCATTACCAATCACCCGCGTGGACGAAATCGAATCGCCGCCTGCCACACCCGAGCCCGCTCCAACCCACGCCTTGGCGCCGCCGGCCCGGGCCTGGGAACCGCCAGCCCCCGCCTGGGTGCCGCCAGCCCACGCCAGCTACCCACGCCCTGAGGCTCCCCCGCCCGCTGCGGCGCAAATTCCCGTGGGACCGATTGTCGTGGCGCTCGGCGCCATCATCGCGTTTGTTGCCTTGTTCCTGCAGCCGTCAGGCCCGATCATCCCCGGAACGACGTTTCTCATGACGGCCATCGCCATCGCCTGTTTCGCCTCAATTGCCGCCGTCGTCACCCGAATTCACCCGATTGTCACGGCATCCGCCATCGTTGCGGCAATCACCGCGATTCTGTGCGCGATCGACGCCATCTACCTGCTCACTCATTCGAGCGACTGGGGTCCCGCCGTCCGGCCTACCGTGGAGCTTGTTGGCGCAGTGGCGCTCTTGATCGGAGCTGCGGTGACGATCGCTTCGCGAAACCAGTCGGGGCCGCCCAACACCAATGACGGCCTCACGTCCTCCGCTGGTGGCGCCCAGGCCGCCGCGTCGGCATCCACCTGGCAACCGGAGCGGATGTCCTTCACCTGACCCAGCGCCCCGCCGAACCACACGTACGGGATGCCGCGCCTTTCGGCGAACTTGATCTGCTTGCCGTAGGCGGGCGCGTCGGGTGCCACCTCGCAGGCGATGCCACGGGCCCGCAGTGCCGCCGCCACCCCGTCCGCCACCCCGCGCGTCGCCTCATCGTCGACTGCCACAAGCACGACGGACGGCACCGGTCGCGACGCCTGCAGAGCCCCTTTCGCCAAGACGGGGGCGAGCACGCGCGTCACCCCAAACGAGATGCCGACCCCCGGGTAGGTGTTTCGCCCGTCGGAGGCCAGCGAATCGTAGCGGCCCCCGGCGCTGACCGTCCCGAGGCCGGGCACGCCTTCCAGTGACAGCTCGAACACGCTGCCCGTGTAGTAGTCCAGGCCGCGGGCCACACTCAGATCGGCCACGACTTGGCCCGGGAAACGGGCCGACACCGCCTTGATCAGCGCGGCCAACTCGTCCAAACCCTCATCGAGCATCCCGTTTGACACGCCAAGAGAGCGCACCTGGGCCACAAAACCATCATCGGGGGCCTTTATGCGTCCCAGCGCCATGATCGAGTCGCCTTGCCCGGGATCAACCGCCAGCATCTCCCGGACCGCCACCTCGCCGATCTTGTCCAACTTGTCGACGGCCGCGATCACGGCGGACGGGTCCGCGACGCCAAGACCGACGTAAAACCCCTGCATGAGCTTCCGGTTGTTGACCCGGGCGATGACGCGCGGCAGGCCGATTTCGTCGTGCAGCCGTCCAGCGGCCTCCAGCATCACCAGCAGCACCTCAACGTCATGATGGGCCGCCAAACTGCCCTGGCCCACTATGTCGATGTCCGCCTGCCAGAACTCGCGGTAGCGCCCCTGCTGGGGTCGCTCGCCCCGCCAGGCCGGCTGTATCTGGTAGCGGCGGAAAGGAAACTGCAGCGCCGCGGCGTTTTCCAGCACATACCGCGCAAACGGCACGGTCAGGTCAAAGTGCAGGCCCAAGTCGTCCTTGCCGCTGCCTTCCGCGTGCAACCGGCGGACGACGTAGACCTCCTTGGTGATCTCGCCCTTGCGCGACAGCTCTTCCAGAGGTTCCACGCAGCGGGTCTGGATGCCCGCGAAACCGTGCAGCTCGAATGTCTCGCGCAGGATGTCCAACACCCGCTGCTCGACCATGCGGCCCGCCGGCAGGTATTCCGGGAACCCCGACAACGGCTTCACTTTGGTGGCCATCAGATGCCCACCTCCGCCCAAAAAAGGTAACAATTCACCCACAGACGGGCATCTGATTCAGATTCGATGAACACATCTGACAGTCTATCGGGCAAGATATATCCCATGAGTGAGTCAACAAGTCCGTCCGACGACCGTGTCGACGCCGAAATCGTCGATGTGGCCTTGGATGTGTCCCCTGAACCAGTAGATGAAGCCGTCGAAGAGCCGGAGCCCGAGCCCGTCGAAGAACCGGAGCCTGTTGTGGCGCCGGCAACCGCGCTGGCGGTGCCGACCGCTGGAGACGCCAGCTTCGGCCGCGTGGAGGACGACGGCACGGTTTACGTCCGCACCGCCGACGGCGAGCGCCGCGTCGGCCAGGTGCCTGACGTCAGCGCCGACGAAGCCATGGCCTTCTTCACTGGACGTTACGACTCACTGGCGGCCGAAGTCGCCCTGCTGGGGCAGCGCGTCATCGCCGGCTCAATGTCGCCGGACGAGGCTCGCCGCTCGATCGCCACACTCAAGGCCAACATCGCCGAGGCCAACGCCGTCGGCGACCTGGAAACCCTGTCC
>WRFI01000088.1 GCA_009778875.1 Propionibacteriaceae bacterium
AGTATTTGGCGGTGATCCCAACGGATTCCGCCGACTGGGCGGCACAGCACAAGGAAGGAGCCAACAAGTGAGCTACCCCAGATACATCAGGAGAACCGCAATCAATCGGCCAAGACGAAATGTACCACCCGCCCCGATCGTCTGGGGTTTGTTGATCGTCGCGGGGATACTCGTCTGGCAAACCCTCATATTGAACAGTTTGTGGATGTTTCTCCGCTCCGGCGCGTGGCTCTACACGCTGATGATCGTGGGTTCCACGGCCGGCCTGATCATTGTCATCCTCAACAATCGGCGTGACGGCAAACCGAACCTGTACTTGGCGGGCAGCGTGTTGATCATCGGTTGTGCTGCCGCCTTCATCGGTGTGTTGACACACCAATCCTACGGGGCACAACACGGCATGTATCAGGCGTCGGTCACAGTGTCTGATGACCGGCTTGGCGACTACGCCCAGCGACCGCCGTTCACTGTCGCGGAAAATCAGACCCAGTCCCATGTGGACATCAATGGCACCCTGGGGGAGACGACATACATGCCGGATACTGGGCATTTCGGCACGCTGGTGGCCAACAGGGGCATTTTCGCCGGTTACGGCGAGGTGATCTGGCAGACGGTCACGGACTCGGGCCAGTCGATCGCCAACAACTGCAATTTTTCGTCCTCAATGTCGCGCCGCTTCAATGGCCCGTTCTGGTCGAACCTGCAAAGGGCAATCATCCACAAGGCAGGGCCGGAGTTCATCAACCAATCCGACGCCTACGCCGTTTGCACATCAACCGGCGACCCCGAACTCATTGTGCCGCTGAAAACCTTCCGGGGTGTGATCTACACATATCAGGTGCCCGACGGAATCGCCGTGGTAGACAAGGACGGCAATATCACTATTGATCGTGACGTGGCCGCAGGGGAATATCCCGGCCCGGTGTACCCGATGAGTTTGGCTGTGAAGCAGCGTGAGGCCACATCGGCGCTCGGTTCCTGGTGGGATCATGTGCAAAACCGTGTCGGTTACCAGCCAACCTCAGACAACAGCGAAACCAACGTTTCAGAGTTCAACCTTGCCCGCGCTGACGGCACAGGTGCCGACTTCGTCACCCCACTGACCTTGGTGGGCCAGTCGCAGTCAATCAACGCGGTGGGTGTTGTCTCGTCCAGCAGCAACAAGGCGGGCCAGTTGAATCCGTACCGGGTGCTGACCTTGTCGCCGCCACGCCAAGCCAATTCGGCAATGGATTCCCGTTTGCGGGCCGACTACGGCAACCTTCAGGGCTGGGCGGCAGGCATGTCAGTGTATGAGATTGTGCCGACCGGCCCGGATATGTGGCGGGCCACAATCGGGCAGCCGAAAGCGATCATGTATTACGCGCAGATCGGCGCGGATGGCACATCCTGCCTCTACTCGGTCACAGATGACGCAAAGATCGGCTGTTCCGGGGAAAACACAACGACACAGCCGGGCGCCCCGACCACACCAGGCGGGGTTGACCTGTCGTCAATGACTGACGAGCAATTGGTCCAGTTGATACAGCAGGCCGCAGCGCAGTTGCAGAAAAACCAGGAAACGGGACGGTAACCGGGGGCTGGGGCAGACCTCCGACATCAACCCGCTACGATAAATGATGGAAGTCCCAAGGAAGGGGAGCACAATGAATCAGGATCAGGCTCACATCGGCACGAAGGCGGTTTGGGCGGGCGAAAAGAATCACCGGGCGTTCAACGCGTCCCAAGTGCCGGTGGTGGTGAGCTGTGCCTATACCTACGACGACATCGACCAGTGGTACGACGTCGCTCTGGAAAAACAACCTGGGCACATCTACGGGCGCAACACCAACCCGACCGTCGAGGCCTTTGAGCAAAAGTGCGCGGAACTTGAGGGTGCCGAGCAGGCCACCAGCTTCGCCACCGGCATGGCTGCCATCAGCAACATTTTCTACACTTTCCTGCGGCCAGGCGACCGGGTCGTCTCCATCAAGGACTCCTATGGCGGCACGAACAAGATGTTCACCGAGTTCCTGCCGAACATTGACGTCGAATGCGTGACGTGCGAGACGGAGGACTACGACGAGATTGAGGCCGAGATCGCCAAAGGCTGCAAGCTGCTCTACCTCGAGTCGCCGACCAACCCGACCGTCAAGATCCTCGACATTGAGCGTCTGGCTAGGGCCGCCAAGGCCGTCGGGGCGTTGGTTGTCGTCGACAACACCTTGGCGACGCCGATCAATCAGGCGCCGCTGACGCTCGGCGCCGACCTCGTCCTGCACAGCGCGACGAAGTTCCTCGGCGGGCACGCCGATGCGCTCGGTGGCGTCGTCTGTGGCAGCAGCGAACTGGTCAAACAGGTCTATCACTACCGCGAGATCACCGGCGCGACGCTCCAGCCGTGGGACGCCTACCTGTTGCTGCGGGGCATGAAGACGCTCGAACTGCGCGTCACCCGCCAGCAGACGTCCGCGATGCAGATCGCCACCTACCTTCAAGGCTGCGACCTGATCGAAGCCGTCAACTACCCGGGTTTGCCGACCCACCGGCATCACGACGTCGCCGTCAAGCAGATGAAGGGCTTTGGCGGGGTGCTCAGCTTCGCTCTCAAGGGCGGCATGGACGCGGTGCGGATCATGCTGCCGCAGTTGCAATACGCCAACCGGGCGGCCAACCTGGGCGCCGTCGAGACGACGTACGGTCCCGCGCGCACCACCAGCCACGTCGAGTGCACGGCGGAAGAGCGGGCGGCACTGGGCATTCCCGATGGTCTGGTTCGCCTGTCCGTCGGCATTGAGGACGTCGACGACCTCATCGCCGATCTTGATCAGGCCCTGGCCTATCTGCGGGCCAAACTGTGACTACACGTAGGGTTCCAGCATCGCAATAATGCCGGCCTTCGTCTTGCCACCTTGGACCGAGTTGACGACTTCCCCGCCGACGATCACCTGTAGCGTCGGCAGGCTCATCACGCCTTGCCTGGCGGCGAGTTCAGGGTTCGCGTTGGTGTCAACCTTGCAGAACTTGATGCCCTCATATTGCCTAGCCAACTCGTCAATGATCGGCGCGAGCTGCTTGCAGGGGGCGCACCAATCGGCCCAGTAGTCGATGAACACAGGACGGCTGGAGTCCAACACCTCCGTGCTAAATGTGTCTTCCGTGATTTCGGCGATCGCTGACATATCTTCTCCCTTCATTGCGGTCGGACGCATCAGCTTAGCGCAGGACGCAAGCGGTTTGGTGGGAGACACACCAGAAGAAGAAGACCACCCAAATTCCCCTCCTTGGGAGGGCGTGTGCGGGAAGGTGACCACCGACAATTCCCCTCCTTAGGAGGGGTACTCGGTCGCTTCGCTCCCTGTTACACCTTCGTCGCGTTCGGCATACGAGCAAGCTCGTCTGCGCTCACTGCTCCTCGGTGTGTCGGCGGAGCCGACGGGGTGGTCTTCTTGAGCGTGTGCGGGAAGGTGACCGCCGAAAATTCCCCTCCTTAGGAGGGGTGTCGGCGGAGCCGACGGGGTGGTCTTCTGAGCGTTTGCGGGAAGGTAACCCACCACCCCGTCAGTCGCTTTGCGCTAACCAGCGCTCCGCGTCTATGGCGGCACGGCAACCGCTGCCCGCGGCCACGATGGCCTGCCGGTAGATGTGGTCAACGAGGTCGCCACAAGCAAAAACACCGTCCAGGCTGGTGTTCGTGCCGGGCTCTGAAACCGTCACGAAACCGGCCTCGTCCAGGTTGACTTGCCCGGCCACCAGCTCGGATTGCGGCACTGACCCGATGGCCTCGAACAGTCCGTCCACCGCCAGGTGGCTCTCGGTGCCGTCGTTTCGGCGCAGGGTCAGCCCGTCGAGCTTGCCGTCCCCCGTCATGCCGACGATCTGGGTGTTCCAGATCACCTCGACGGCCGGGTTGGCCATGAGCCGCTGGATCATGACCTCGGAGGCGCGCAGCGCGTCGCGGCGGTGGATCAGCGTCACCTTGCTGGCGAAGCGCGTCAGGAAGGTCGCCTCTTCGACGGCGGCGTCGCCACCGCCGACCACGGCCACATGCTTGCCCCGGTAGAAGAATCCGTCGCAGGTCGCACACCACGACACGCCTTTGGCCGAGTAGGTCTCTTCGTCCGGGATGCCGAGCCGTCGATACTTCGATCCCATCGCAAGAATCACAGTTTGACTAGGCCAAACGTTGCCGGTGCTGTCGGTCACCGTCTTGACGTCACCGGTCAGGTCCAGGGCGGTCACGTCGTCGGTGACGATCTCGGCGCCGAACTTGAGCGCCTGTGCCCGCATGGCCAGCATCAGATCCGGCCCCTGTATGCCGTCCGGGAAGCCGGGGAAGTTCTCGACCTCGGTGGTCGTCATCAGTGCGCCGCCGGCCGTCGTGGCGCCCTCGATGACCAGCGGCTTGAGGCCGGCCCTCGCGGCGTAGATGGCGGCCGTCAACCCGGCTGGGCCCGATCCGACGATGACGATCTGGCGGGTGTTTTCGGTCATGGACGCTCCTTTTCCGGCTAGTCTAATGTGCCGCGGCGCGATGTACGCGCGGTTCGCACAGCTACAAAAACCAACCCATCGGCGTGCCCATTCCCGCCCGCGAAAACCGGTCGCCATTTCGCGTAGGATCGAAGCATCGAGGAGGCAGCGTGGACGACGAACTGCAGCAGGTGGAGGCGCTGATCGAGGCGCACGCCGACGACCCGGCAGTCGTCGCCAAGTTGCGGGAGTTGCAAGATGCCATCAAACGTCAGCGTGAGGCCCAAAAGACGCTCGACAAGGTGACGGACGACTTGGCGTCCGTCGGAGGGGACGACGTCATGCGAGCCCTTGGTGTCACCGAAGTGTTCCGGGGGCCCCGGGGTGACTTGGGCTTCCAGAAATGGGGTCTCCGGGTTGACGACGGCACCGCTGGGGCGATTGAAGAGTTGGTGTTCCTGCTTGAAAAGGGCGGGTCAGACACGATCACCGGACGGGGTGTCCCCCTGGCCGACGGCAGTTGGGTGGCCGAGGGTTCGACCGCCTATTTCATGGATGCGGCCCGTCATCACCAGGTGTTCCGAGCCTGGCTGGCTGACCCGGCCCACGCAGCGACGGCCCGCGGCCTAAAGGACGGCATCGTCGCGGTGCGCTACATTCTGGCGACCAGCCCAGGGGACGGGACGGTCGACGTCAAAGATCTCGTGTTGAACCCCGAATACCTTGACTGGTCTTGGGTGCCAGGCTGATCGAGTCAACGTGAAGCAATCGCCGTCACGCTTTTACCAGGCCTATTTCTTTGACCTGGACGGGACGGTCTATTTGGGGGACGAGCCGCTGCCGGGGGCGGCGCAAACCATTCAGGCTCTGAAAGACACCGGCGCCATCGTGCGGTATTTGTCGAACAATCCGACGCGGACGCCAGCCGAATACGCCGACAAACTGACCCGCCTTGGTATTCCGACCGCCGACGCGCATGTCATCACAACTATTCAGACAACAGTTTGGTGGTTGAAGAACAATTACCCAAAGGCGGTGGTTTTTCCCATCGCCGAGAGTCCACTGATCGACGCGCTGAGGCAATCGGGGTTCCGCCTCAGCGACGACCCCAGCCAAATCGATGTCGTCATTGCCTCATATGACCGCGCCTTTACCTACGCCAAATTGCAGACCGCATTCGATGCGCTGTGGATGCACAAGCGCGCCATTTTGATTCAGACGAATCCCGACAGGTACTGCCCATTTCCCGGGGGACGGGGTGAGCCAGACGCGGCGGCCATCACCGCCGCGATTGAGGCCTCGGCGGGCGTCACATGCGCCGCCAACATGGGCAAGCCGTCCCCGTCCCTCCTGCGGGCGGCGTTGGACGGCACAGGTATTGCCGTCACCGATTGCCTGATGACGGGCGACCGTCTCGCCACAGATATCCAAATGGCAATGGATGCCGGAATGGATGCGGCAGTAGTTTTCACGGGCGAAACAAAACCGGCCGACGTGACGGAAGAATACGCCGGGGTCTTCCAACTGGAAAGCCTGACGGACCTGCTGCCCTAAATTCCCCTCCTTGTGAGGAGGGGAATGGACCACCGCAAATTCCCCTCCTTAGGAGGGGTGTCGGCAAAGCCGCCGGAGTAAATTCCCCTCCTTAGGAGGGGTGGCGGCGGAGCCGACGGGGTGGTCTTGTGAGCGTGTGCAGAAAGGTAACCAACCACCCCGTCAGTCGCTTCGCGACTGCCACCCCTCCCCAGAGGGGAATTTTCCGTGGTCTATTCCCCTTCTCAGGAGAGGTGTCGGCGGAGCCGCCGGAGTAAATTCCCCTCCTTAGGAGGGGTGGCGGCGGAGCCGACGGGGTGGTCTTGTGAGCGTGTGCAGAAAGGTGACCGACCACCGCAGATTCCCCTCCTTAGGAGGGGTGTCGGCGGAGCCGACGGGGTGGTCCCCCAAGCGTGTGCAGAAAGGTAACCGACCACCCCGTCAATCGCTTCGGCTCTGCCACACCGAGGAGCGTTAGTCGAAAATCACCGTGCGAACGCCGTCCAATAGGATACGGTGCTCGGCCCACAGTTTGACGGCGCTGGTCAGTGTCACCGCCTCGATGTCGCGTCCGATTTCACGCATTTGCTGGACCGACCTGGCGTGAGTGACGGGTGTCACTCGTTGCGCGATGATTGGTCCCTCATCCAAATCCGCGGTGACGAAATGAGCCGTCGCCCCGATCAATTTCACACCGCG
The DNA here is from genome assembly GCA_009778875.1 of Propionibacteriaceae bacterium. Classification (GTDB taxonomy): domain Bacteria; phylum Actinomycetota; class Actinomycetes; order Propionibacteriales; family Propionibacteriaceae; genus WRGV01. Next base: position 6,685 of record WRFI01000088.1, read on the forward strand.
CGCATGGGCTTGGGCATACGGGTCGGCGCCCTTGAAACCGGGCAGAAATGAATGGTGGATATTTATCAACCGGCCAGCCAATTCGTCACACAACTCGGGGCTAACAATTCGCATGTAGCGGGCCAAAACCACCAATTCGATGTCCTGCTGCGAAATCACCTCCCGCACGCGCTGCTCAAAAGCCGCTTTGGCATCGTCACCGTCAATTGGCCGCGACTCGAATGGCACGCCGTAGAATTGCGCCAGCGGCGCCAAATCGTCATGGTTGGCCAGCACCAGCGGGACGGTGATGGGCAGGGAGCCAACCCTGGCGTGCGACAGCAGAGCACTGACGCAGTGCGGTGCCTTGGACCCCAGGATCATGGTGCGCACCAGGCGTCCGGCTTCGTCGGTGGTCACTTCGCCGTGATAGCGGCGGGCGACGTCTTTCAACGCGGTGTGCAACGAATCACGAGCCGTGTCGTGCTCCACCTCGAACCGCATAAAGAACCGACCGGTGTCAGGGGACGAATACTGCTGCGACTCCAGGATGTTGCCGTCCAGCAAGACGACCGCTCCCGTCACCGAGTGGACGATGCCGGGCCCGTCTGGGCAAGTGAATGTAACCACAGATCTCACCAGACAAGCGTAAGCCATTAAGGTTTCCGGTGGTGTGAATTCCCCTCTGACGGGGTGGTTGGTTACCTTTCTGCACAGGTTTGGAGGACCACCCCGTCGGCTCCGCCGCCACCCCTCCTAAGGAGGGGAATTTGCTCCGGCGGCTGCGCCGACACCTCTTCTATGGAGGGGAATGGACCACGGAAAATTCCCCTCTGGGGAGGGGTGGCAGTCGCGAAGCGACTGACGGGGTGGTTGGTTACCTTTCTGCACACGCTTGGAGGACCACCCCGTCGGCTCCGCCGCCACCCCTCCTAAGGAGGGGA
>WRFI01000089.1 GCA_009778875.1 Propionibacteriaceae bacterium
AGGGGAATGACGGGAACCGTTTTCGGACTAGACTGAATAGGTGAACCTTGAGACCACCGCTTATCAAGCCATCCTTTCCCTCGTCAACGCTGTTGAGCCCCGCGTCGGGGCGGCTATCGGCCAGGAACTGACCGACCAGCGCGCTTCGCTGAAGCTGATTGCCTCCGAGAACTATGCCTCACTGACCACCCTGCTGACGATGGGCACCTGGCTGTCCGACAAGTACGCCGAGGGTACCATCGGGCACCGCTTCTATGCCGGTTGTCGCAACGTCGACACCGTCGAGGCCGTCGCCGCCGAGCACGCCCGCGAGTTGTTCGGCGCCGACCACGCCTACGCCCAGCCGCACTCCGGCATCGACGCCAACCTGGTGGCCTACTGGGCGATCCTCAGCCAGCGGATCGAGATGCCGTCCCTGGAGGAGATGGGCGCCAAGACCGTCAACGACCTGGATGAGGACGACTGGAACGCCCTGCGCATCCTGCTGGGCAACCAGAAGGTCATGGGCATGGCGCTGGACGCCGGCGGTCACCTGACGCACGGCTTCCGTCACAACATTTCGGGCAAGATGTTCATCCAGCATTCTTATGGCACCGACCCGGCCACCGGGCTGATCGACTACGACGCCCTGGCCGCCCAGGTCAAGGAGTTCAAACCGCTGATCTTGGTGGCCGGCTATTCGGCCTATCCGCGGCGGGTCAACTTCGCCCGAATGCGCGAGATCGCCGATTCGGTGGGTGCCACGCTGATGAGCGACATGTCCCATTTCGCCGGCCTGGTGGCGGGAAAGGTCTTCACCGGCGACGACGACCCGGTGCCCTTCAGCGACGTCGTCACCACGACGACGCACAAGTCGCTGCGCGGACCGCGCGGCGGCCTGGTGATGTGCACGTCCGAGTATGCCGACGCTGTCGACCGGGGCTGCCCGATGGTCTTGGGCGGGCCGCTCGGCCACGTCATGGCGGCCAAGGCGGTCGCTCTGGCCGAGGCCCGTCAGCCGTCCTTCGCCGACTATGCCGCCCGCGTCGCCGCGAATGCCAAGTCGCTGGCGGCCGGGCTGATGAAACGCGGCGTCAAGCTCGTCACCGACGGGACGGACAACCACCTGTGCCTGCTGGACATCAGCACCAGCTTCGGGCTGACCGGGCGCCAGGCCGAGAACGCCCTGCTGGACGCCGGCATCGTCACCAACCGCAACTCCGTGCCCCGCGACCCCAACGGCGCCTGGTACACATCGGGCATTCGCATCGGCACGCCCGCGCTGACCACCCGTGGCCTGGACGAGGCCGATTTTGACAAGGTCGCGGGCCTGATCGTCGAGGCGCTGAAGGCCACCAAACCGACAACAACCCCCGACGGCTCGGCCTCCAAGGCCAAGTATGTCATCGATGCCGGGGTGGCCGATCGCGTCCACCACGAGGCCGAAGAGCTGCTCGCCGGACATCCTCTCTACCCAGAGTTGACGCTGGTCTGAGGCGTGACCTACGGGGCTAGCCGTTCCTTGACCCAGGCGTCGCCGTCCAGCCGGTAGCGGACGCGATCGTGCAGGCGCGAGACCCGTCCCTGCCAGAACTCCCACACTTCCGGGACGATGCGATAGCCGCCCCAATGGTCGGGGCGGGGCGGGTTGAGGCCCATCGTGGCGGCGGCCTTGGCCGCGTTGGCCAGCAGGACGCCGCGGTTGGCGATCACCTCGGACTGGGGCGACGCCCACGCGCCGATCCGCGAATCCAGCGGGCGCTGCGCGAAATACTCGTCCGACTCTTGCGGCGTCACCTTCTCGACGCGTCCCTCGACGCGGACGACGCGCTCGGCTTCGACCCAGTGGAACTGCGCCGCCACGAACGGATGCTCGGCCATTTCGCGGGCCTTGCGGCTGTTGTAGTTCGTGTAGAACACCAGGCCCGACGGGTCGGCACTTTTCAGCAGGACGACGCGGGTGGACGGACGCCCGTCTGCCCCCACCGTGGCCACCGTCATGGCCGTCGGCTCGGGCACGCCGGCCGCCAGGGCCTCATCCATCCAGCGCTCGAACTCAGCGTATGGCGTGCCCGGCAGGCCCGCCTCGTCCAACTCGCCGCGCTCGTAGCTTTTCCGCAGCTTCCGCAGATCCACGTCGGCTCAGATCGTCTCGGGGACGTCGGCCAGCTCGGCCAGCCAGGCGTCCGGTTTCGCGTCGGACGGCATCGCCCAGCCGCCGCGCGGGCCAAGCGACACCGACAGCACCTGCGGACCGTCCGGGCTGCACGAACGCTTGAACTGGCTGGCGAAGAAACGCTGGTAGAACTTGCCGAGCCAGGCCTTGATCGTCGCCAGATCGTAGGCAACGCACTGGTCGCCCGGCGTGCCGGGCGGCCAGGCCCCGGCTTCGGCATCCCGCCACGCCTGCCAAGCCAGATAGGCGATGCGGCTGGGCGCCTCGCCCGCCAGCATGTGGGCCAGGAAGAAGTCGTTCAGCGGATAGGGGCCGACGGCCGACTGGGTCGACTGGATTTGCTCGCCAGCCTTGACGGGCACCAGCTCGGGGCTGATCTCCTGGGCCAGAATGTCGCGCAGCACATCGTCGGCGTCGCCAACCATGTGCTGGTCGATCATCCAGCGGATGACGTATTGCATCATCGTCTTGGGCAGGCCCGCGTTGACGTTGTAGTGGCTGATGTGGTCGCCGACACCGTATGTGCACCAGCCCAGCGCCGCCTCCGACAGATCACCGGTGCCGAGCACCATCCCGCCGCGCTGGTTGGCGGCGCGGAACAGGTAGTCGGCCCGAAGCCCCGCCTGGATGTTCTCGAAGGTTACGTCATAGAGATCCTCCGGGTGACCGAGGTCCTTCAGCATCTGGCGGGCGGCCGGGCGGATGTCGATCTCCTCGGCCGTCGCGCCGACGGCTTTCATCAGGCGCCAGGCGTTCGACTTCGTCCCCTCCGATGTGGCAAAGCCGGGCATCGTGAATGCCAGGATGTCGCTCATCGGGCGCCGCAGCCTGTGCATCGCGCCGGCCGCCACCAGCAGGGCGTTCGTGCTGTCCAGTCCGCCGGAGACGCCGATGACGACCTTGGTGCTGGGGCCAATCGATTCGAGCCGGCGAGCCAATGCCGTCAGCTGGATGTGCATCACCTCGAAGCAGCAGGCGTCCAGCGCCGCCGCGTCATCGGGCACAAAGGGGAACCTGGCCAGCGGGCGTCGCAGCCCGATATCGCCAGACGGCAGGTCGGCCACCTTGTCATCGGCCGCAGACCCCGCACAGCAATCGTCGCCGTCGCAGCAACCATCACAGCAATCGTTCGTCGGCTGCGGCATTTCGGCCGGGCTGTCAGCCTGGGTGCCCTGGCGCAGCCGAGCCAATTGGATGCGGCGAAGATCGACGTCGACGGTGGTTCCCGTCGGCCCGGTGGTAAAGCGCGGCGACTCGCCCAGCAGGTCGCCCAACTCGTAGACGAAGCTCGCCCCGTCCCAGGCGGCGTCTGTGGTCGACTCCCCCACGCCGGCCCCGGCGAACACGACCGCCGCGTTGCCCGTGATCGACGCCGCCTGCACCAGCAGCTTGCGGGTGTCGGCCCTCCCGACGACCGCCGGCGAGCCGTCCATCTTGACAAGCACCGTCGCCCCGGCCACAGCCGCCATGTCGTCGCCGATCTCGATTCCAACCGTCAAACCCGTAATACCTGTTTCGAGTGTTTGGGCGGTGCCAAAGGGCGCCCACATTGCCTGATGATCTTGCAGCCCGCCAAAGCTCACCTCGTCGCCGCCGGAAGTAAACCATCGCTGCTCGTCAGAACGGCTCGGGTAGGTCTTGGGAACGATCATCTGAAGCTGCCCGCCCTGGATGACGACCGCGCAGTTGTAGATGCGGCCGTCGGCCCGCACGGGTGCCCCGACGATGATGACGGGCCGCAGCTCAGCCGACGCGTCGACCAGCGCGACGATGGCGTCCTCGGTGGCGCCGAGCAGGGCGTCCTGCAGGAACAGGTCGCCGCAGGAACAGCCTGTCAGACTGAGCTCGGGGTAAGCGACCAGACACACCCCGTCGTCACTCAGTGCCTTGACGTCCTCAATGACGGACGCCGCGTTGGCGACCGGGTCGGCCAGCTTGACGGGCAGGACGCGGGCGGCGACCCGGGCGAACCCTTGGGCGTAGATATTGGCGAAATCCATGCTTCAAGCTTAGCCAGCGATCAGGTCGGCAGATCGTCACCCACTGTTGCGTCCCAAAGTTCATATTCAGCCACTGCTTCGGGGTTGGCCGCGTCCGCCAATGCCGCTTCGTGTTCGGAGGCGACGACGGCGATGCGCCACTCCCGTTTTGCCAGATCGTTAACGCAGTACGCGAGCGACTGGCCCTTCCACTTGGCCACATCGGCCAGCATGTCGCGGGTCAGGACAGGAATACGGATCGTCGTGGTCGGGTTCATTAGGCCATCATATAGCGCCATGTTTTGGATGTCACCCTTCGCGACAGGTCACGCCCGACGAGCGCGGGCTACCTCATGCAGCGCTATCGCCGCCGCGACTGACGCGTTCAAGCTTTCGACCGAGCCGCCGATGGTGATGCTGGCCAAAGCGTCGCAGCGGTCACGCATCAGGCGCGACAGGCCCTCGCCCTCGGCGCCGACCACCAGCACCGTCGGGCCCGTGATGCCGGGGGCGTCAAACACCTCAACCGGCGCGTCGCCCGCCAGCCCGATGACGACGTAGCCCAGGCGCTGCGCCCGGTCGACGAACTGATTCAGGTTGCCCGTCTTGGCCACCGGCAGGCGGGCCGCCGCCCCGGCCGACGCCTTCCAGGCGGCCGCCGTCATCGTCGCGCTGCGCCGCGACGGGATGACCACACCGTGTGCCCCAAAAGCGGCGGCACTTCGGATTATGGCCCCAAGATTGTGCGGGTCGGTGATGCCGTCCAGGGCCACCAACAGGGCATCCTGCGGGGTGTCAGCCACCAGCGCGGACGACAGCAGCTCATCGGCGTCGGCGTACTCGAATGACGGCAGACGCAACGCCACACCCTGGTGGACGGCCCCGCCCGTCAGCTTGTCGAGCTCGGCACGGGTGACCGCCAGCATCGGCATCGAGTGCTCGGCGGCGAAGGCAAATATCTCGCGCAACCGGGCGTCCCGCTCGGCGCCCTCCAGCGCATACAGCGAGCGCACCGGCAATCCGGCCCGCAGCGCCTCCAGCACCGGGTTCCGGCCGACGACCCACTCGGCCCCGGCACCCGTCGGCGCCGCCTTGGACGGTCTTGGAGCCGCCCCCGTCCGCGCGCCCCGCTCAGCATCCTGCTTGGCGCGATACGCCTTGTGATAGACGCGATCCTCGGCCCTGGGTGTCGGCCCTCGGCCCTCCAGCGATTTGCGGATACGCCCGCCCGACCCGGCAGTGTTCTTTCCCTTGCTCACGGGCGCCAGTCTACCGGTGGCAGTCGCGAAGCGACTGGCGGGGTGGTCGGTCACCTTCCTGCACACGCCTAGAAGACCACCCCGTCGGCTCCGCCGACACCCCTCCCCAGAGGGGAATTTTCCGTGGCTTTGGCGCTGCACCCCCTCGCGGGACCACCCCGTCGGCTCCGCCGACACCCCTCCCCAGAGGGGAATTTTCCGTGGCTCCGGCGCTGCACCCCCTCGCGGGACCACCCCGTCGGCTCCGCCGACACCTCTCCTAAGCTAAGGAGGGGAATCATAGGCTCCAGCGGGCGCCCGTCGGGCTGTCTTCCACCTGGATGCCCAACTCCGCCAGGCGATCGCGGATGGCGTCGGCCGTGGCCCAATCCTGGTTGGCCCGGGCTTGCGCCCGCTCGTCCAGAACGAAGCCGATCAACCCGTCCAGCGCCTCCCCCGCCCGGGCTTCCGACCCGCCCGACCCCCCGGACCATTCCGGGTCGCCCGGGTCAAGACCGAGGACGTGCAGCATCGCCCGGATCGCCTGCGTCGCGTCATCGGCGGCGTCGACATCGCCCCCGTCCAGCGCCTTGTGCCCAGCCTTGATGGTGTCGAACAGGACGGCAACCGCGGCCGGGGTGCCCAGGTCGTCGTCCATCGCCGCCGCGAAGTCCGCTGGCAGGTCGTCGGCCGAGAAGTCCACCGGCCCGGCTGACGCCCCCGGCCCGACCACCCCGACCCGGGCCAGGTAGGCGTCGATGCGCCCCAGTTGGGCGGTGGCCTCTATCAGCGCGTCCTCCGACAGGTCGATCGTCGAGCGGTAGTGGGGGGCCGCCAGGTAGAGGCGCACCGCGCGGGGCGGGAATTGGGCGGTCACCTCGGCCACCCCGGCGCCGTTGCCCAGCGACTTGCTCATCTTTTCGCCCGCCATGGTGACGAAGGCGTTGTGCATCCAGTACTTGGCGAACGGGTAGCCAGCGGCGCGGGCCTGCGCCAACTCGTTCTCGTGGTGCGGGAAGCGCAGATCGATGCCGCCACCGTGGATGTCGAATGCCTCGCCCAGGTACTTGACGGCCATGGCCGAGCATTCCAGGTGCCAGCCGGGACGTCCCCGTCCCCAAGGCGACGGCCACGATGCGGTGATCGGCTCGTCCGGCTTGTGTCCCTTCCACAGCGCGAAATCGCGGGGATCGCGCTTGCCCCGGGTGTCGCCGTCCTCGGCCGCCATCATGTCGTCGGCCTTCTGGCGCGTCAGCTCGCCGTAGTCGGGCCAAGACTTGACGTCGAAGTAGACATCCCCCGACCCGTCGTCGGCGGCATAGGCGTGACCCGCGTCGATCAGCCTGGTGACAAGGTCGATCATCTCGGGGATGTGCCCGGTGGCGCGCGGCTCGTAGTTGGGCGGCAGGCAGCCGAGCGCCTGGTAGGCGCGGTGCAGCGCCAGCTCGTTGGTGTAGGCCAGCTCATACCAGGCCAGGCCGAGCGAGGCCGACTTGTTGAGGATCTTGTCGTCGATGTCGGTGACGTTGGCCACCACGCGCACCTCATAGCCCGACGCCGTCAGCCAGCGCCGCAGCACGTCGAAGACAACCTCTTTGCGGATGTGCCCGAGGTGCGGGGCCGACTGCACTGTGAGGCCGCAATGGTAGATCGAGACCTCACCCGGGTGCAGTGGCGTGAACGGCACTTTCCTGCCAGTTGCTTCGTCGAAGATTTGGAAAGTCATAATAGCCAAGTCTATCGGGCGTCCAATTAGACTTAGCCTATGGCCGAAATCCGCAAACACAATCCGACCACCTCAGACATTGGTGAACAGGTTCGGGCCTTGCTGGGTGAGAACGTCAGGCCACGGCCCCCGGGGTGGTCGCAGGACCCGGATGACCCGGACGACGACCGGTTCGATCCCTTCGCCGCCGATGACTACGGCGAGGACGAAACCAGCAATGTCATTCCGTTCCGCGTCGGCGGCGCGCCGTTGATCGGCCTGCTGCCAAGCGCGTTGCAAGACTGGGCCGATGACGACAACCCGGACTCGGCCGCCTGATCACCCATGATTCCCCTTCTTTGGAGGGGTGTCGGCGCAGCCGTCGGAGTGAATTCCCCTCTGGGGAGGGGTGTCGGCGGAGCCGTCGGAGTGAATTCCCCTCTGGGGAGGGGTGTCGGCGGAGCCGTCGGAGTGAATTCCCCTCTGGGGAGGGGTGTCGG
>WRFI01000090.1 GCA_009778875.1 Propionibacteriaceae bacterium
CGCTTTCACGAGATCGGACTTTTCGTCCCCCAAATGCCCCCAAATGACGTTTGGGTGGACGAAAACTCCGATCTCGTGCTGGTGGCACTCACACTTTGCCCCCCAAGATTGAGGATTGCCCAGTCAGATGCCGCAACTGACGCGATGGCATAATGGTGCGCGGAGTTGATAGGAGCGAAGCGGTGACGATCACCCCCGATGAGGCAACTGTTCCAACGGAGCAACCTCCTGAGCAGCCAAAGCCTGAGGAAACGCCAACCACTCCCCGCCTGCTGCGCCTGATGTGCGTGGGACGGGGACTGCCACAGGCCGCGCTGCCCTGGCTGTATGTGGCACTGCTCGTGGCCTGCTTCGCCACCCAGGGCGGCTCCTACATGTGGAGTATCTGGTTCTTCCTGCCGGCCACGGTAGCTGTGGCTGTGGCGCACAACCTTCTGGTTGCCTTCCGCTGGGATGTCCGCTTTGACGGGCAGATAGGCGTCTTGGATACGGCACTGACCATCCCCGCGTTGGTACTGGCGTACCTAACCGTCACCGGCGTGTATCGCCCGGCGCCGAATGAATGGCCGCTCTTTTATGTAAGTCCGCTGGTCGTCCGGATTTTCGGGGCCGGGGTGGGTAACGCTGTGATCGCCGCAACCCCTTACCTCATCGCCGCCGCAATTGGCGTCTGGGTGGTGGTCTTGGGAATGGCGACAGCGGAGTTGATTGTTACGCGGCGCTTCGACAGGAATCACCACAAGCGGGATGTTCAACGAGTGTTGGCTGATTGGTCGCCTCGCCGCGTTGGCGCCGTAGTGTTGGCGCTGGCGGTGACGGTCGTCGGCCTGGCTGTCCCGTCGACCGCCGCTGCTGTTTTCCAGATACGAAACACTGCCCGCCCAGGCGACGTGTGGGCCGTCGGAAACGTCCCGCCGTCGGTCCACTACAACAGCGATGCCGCGAGGCGTTTTCCGTACCTGCACAACGTTGTGAAGATCGCGCAATCATCTTTCGAATGTGCCGCAGCAGCGCTCACCTCTGACGGCACCGTATGGTTTTGGAGTTGGCCTGAAGACGGCCCATGGTCCTCATGGACGCCGCCCTATCGCATCGACGGTTTGAGTGACGTAATCGACATCGCTGTTGCCGAAGATGGAGACATTTTGCCGGACTATGTGGTCGCGGCACTCAAGAGTGACGGCACCGTGTGGGTGTGGAACCCGCACGGCAATGTCCGTGAGTGGGGCGGCCAAGATGACGCTGGGCCGGCACCGGCCCAAGTCCCGGGCCTGAGCCATATTATTGCCATATCCACAGCACTCGATGAGATCATGGCGGTCGGTTCGGACGGCTCCGCCTGGGCTTGGGGTGGCTTGGGGGGGCCGGGGGTCAGTGACTACACCGGCCGCGTGCCAATCCCCATGGGCATCAGTGATGTTGCCACTGCCCAAATGCTTTTCACTTTTTTCACCGTACTGAAAACCGATGGTTCGGTCTGGGTTTACAAGGTGCCAGCAGGCTGCGTTTCGAGTCAGCCGTGCTACCAAGCCGATTGGCAAGAACTGGACCTGCCACAAGTGGCCGTCTTAGCGGACAATGGTTGCGCAATCGATGTAAACGGCGACTTGTGGAGCCTTGGCGGCTTTAACTACATTCGCGTGACCAAATTTCTGTCGAGTATTAAGAGCACAAGTGGCGACTATGCCTTGGCGACTAACGGCCGCGTCTGGTTACTGCAGTCCGGAGGTGACCCTACGCAGGTACCCGGTCTGCGCAACATCAAGGCCGTTGCGGGCCAGCAATACACCTTTGGTGCATACGCCATCCAGGGCTGATCGATCATGTTCATGCACACGCTTGGAGGACCACCCCGGCGGCTCCGCCGCCACCGGGTTGTTCCTCCATGGCCTAGATGTCTAGGAACCTGACGTCTTTGGCGTTGCGCTGGATGAACTTGCGACGGTCTTCTACACCCTCGCCCATCAGCAGGGTGAAGATCTGATCGGCGGCGGCCGCGTCGTCCAACGTCACCTGTAGTAGGCGACGCCCGGCCGGGTTCATCGTCGTCTCCCACAGGTCGGCGGCGTCCATCTCGCCCAGGCCCTTGTAGCGCTGGATGGGGTTGACCTGCGGCAGTTTCTTGCCTGCCGCCAGGCCGTCGTCGCGCATTTTGTCGCGCTGCTCGTCGGTGTAGGCCAACTCGTGGGGGCTGTTCGTCCAGCGAAGACGGAACAGCGGCGGCTGCGCCAGGTAGATGTGACCGGCGTCGATCAGCGGTTTCATGAAGCGGAACAGCAGCGTCAACAGCAGCGTCCGAATGTGGCTGCCGTCGACGTCGGCGTCGGCCATCAACACAATCTTGTGATAGCGCAACTTGTTGATGTCGAAATCGTCGGCGTTCTCGAACTGGTCGGAGGCCACGCCCGTGCCGAGAGCGCTGATGATCGCCTCGACTTCCTTGTTGGCGTAGATGCGGTCCATCGTCGCCTTTTCGATGTTGAGGATCTTGCCGCGCAGGGGCAGAATCGCCTGCGTCCTCGGGTCGCGGCCGCCCTTGGCGGAGCCGCCCGCGGAGTCGCCCTCGACCAGGAAAATCTCGCATTCCTCGGGGTTGGTGGACGAGCAGTCAGCCAGCTTGCCGGGCAAGCCGCCGCCGCCGAGCAGGCCCTTCCGGTTGCGGGCCGCCTCGCGGGCCTTGCGCGCCGCCACCCGGGCGGACGCCGCCGCCAGCGCCTTGGCGACGATGCGCTTGCCGTCGGACGGGTTACGCTCCATCCAGTCACCAAGACGGTCGTTGACCACCTTCTGGACGAAGCCCCGGGCCTCGGTGTTGCCCAGCTTCGTCTTCGTCTGCCCCTCGAATTGCGGTTCGGCCAGCTTGATCGAGACAATCGCCGTCAAGCCCTCGCGGATGTCCTCGTTGGCGACGCGATCCTCGCGCTTCTTGATCATGCCCCAGTTTTCACCCCACCGGTTGATGGTGTTGGTCAGGGCGGCGCGGAACCCCTCCTCGTGGGTGCCGCCCTCCTGGGTGTTGATCGTGTTGGCGAAGGTGTGCAGGCTGGAGGCGTACCCCAGGTTCCACTGCATGGCGATCTCGACGCCCATGGCCGCCTCGGCATTGTGGGCCTCAACGTCGATGATCGGGCTGAGCGTCTCGCGCGCGCCCGTCAAAAAGCGGACGTAATCGACCAGGCCTTCCTGGTAGCAGAACGTGTCGGAGATTTGGTTGCCGTTTTCGTCGACGTGGCCCGGGCGCTCGTCGGTGATCTTGATCGTCAAGCCCTTGTTGAGGAAGGCGTATTCGCGGAAGCGGGTCGCCAACGTCTCGTAGCTGAAGTTCGTCGTCTCGAAAATATCGGTGCTCGGGTAGAACGTGATGGTCGAGCCGGTGGCGTCGGATTCCTCAAGCTGCCCGACCGGGCCTTCCGGGGTGCCGAGGTTGAAGGTCTGACGCCAGTGGTGACCGTCCCGGTAGACGTCGGCGACGAAACTGGAGCTCAACGCGTTGACGACGGACGAGCCGACGCCGTGCAGCCCGCCCGACACCTTGTAGCCGCCGTTGCCGAACTTGCCGCCGGCGTGAAGTTTCGTCAGCACGACCGTCAAGGACGAGATGTGCTCGGTGGGGTGCTCTTTGACGGGGATGCCGCGGGCGTTGTCGACGACGCGGCAACCGCCGCCCGGCAGCAGCGTGACGTCGATGTTGTCGCCAAAGCCGGCCAGCGACTCGTCCACCGCATTGTCGACGATCTCGTAGACCAGATGGTGCAGGCCGCGCTCGCCGGTCGAGCCGATGTACATACCAGGGCGCTTACGCACGGCCTCCAGGCCTTCCAGCACCTGGATCTCGGCGGCATCGTATTCGCCGGTGACGGTGATGTCAGCCTCGGTGTCGTCAAGGCGCCAATCGGGCTCTTCGATTTCGTCCTCCGGCGCGAGGCCGTCAGGCTCGTAGGTGTCAGTCACTGATGTCTTTCTTTTGCATCCGGCCATCTGAGTGAGCGACATGGTGTGGGCCGGGCAACCCTGCAAGTCTACCAGCCAGACCGGCTTGAGTCTAGGGATTTTGGGCACTTTGTGGATAAGACATTGGCCAGAAGGCCCCTGAAGGCCGATTACAGCCGTTTGACTGTTGACAGTGTATCCCGATACCTACTCGCTCAAGCGCCGTTGGGCCGTGGTACTTGCCGGTGGTCATGTGGTATGCGCTCAGAAGACCACATGAGACGCCGAAATTTTCTTAGTGCCTCAATCCAGACAGTTATCCACAGGTTGAACCTGGATCCACCGATCATGAGCTACTGCGCGACCCTATACAGGCACCCTGGCTGCGTTGGCAACGCTCAACAGGCGTCCAGCCTGTCTTCGCATCGCCGCCTTGCCAGCCCACCTGTCTAGTGCCGCTCGCTACGCTCAGCATCGGTGGATCCAGGTTGAAAACTCGTTGCCGATATTGCGCCCGCCATCCCAATAGTGAGAGAAGAACACCGCATCTACGAAAATGCGGGCCCGTATTTCTGCTAGGGTTAGGAAAGGACACAAATGTGGTCATGGATCTGACTGACAACTGACGATATCTATGGAAGGAAGGCTCATGACCAACAACCCAGCCGATCACACCGTCAGCCAAGACGCGCAGTATGACGGCCCTTTTCCGCGCACAGAGTTGATGGCGCATTGCGCCCGCCATGACAAGCTGGTTTGGGAATGTGCCGCCTGTGCTGATGCCTACTATTTGGAGCTTGACGCGCGCTACACTCGAGGCGATTTTTCACTGGAAAAGGCCGATCTGCCTCTCTATGGTCGGGACGCCCGCGATGCCAGTCGCGCGGTGCTGATGTGGGCAACCGGTACCACCAGCATTGCGGATGCCGTAGCGGTTGCGTTGGGACGTCCCCGGAAGGACGCCGCCCCGACAAGGACGGTGAAGGCCGTCATGCCCGAACCGATGGCCAACCAGGTACACCAGTTGGCACGTCTGCGCGACATTCCGACGGCGCAAGTGTTGCGGAATGCCGTCGCCGAGTATTTGGCCAAGGACGAGAACAGCCAACAATTGGCCCTCTCCTAGTGCACTGACTATTCGCCTCCTCAGCTTGGGAAGGGTGGTTGGTTGCCTTCCTGCACACGCTCAGAAGACCACCCCGTCGGCTCCGCCGACACCCCTCCTAAGCCTGGATCCACCGATGCTGAGCGTCGCGAGCGGCACTAGACAGGTGCGATGGCAAGGCGGCGACGGCGAAGACAGGCTGGCCGCCTGTTGAGCGTTGCCAACGCAGCCAGGGTGCCTGGATAGGGTCGCGCAGTAGCTCATGATCGGTGGAGTCAGGCTAAGGAGGGGAATTGAAAGTGAAACCACCCCGTCGGCTCCGCCGACACCCCTCCCCAGAGGGGAATTTTCCCTCGGCTAGCCGTAGGTGTCGCGCGGGCCGCGGCCGTCCCTCACCGATTTCGGGCCGTGCTTCCAGGTGGGGCCTTTTGGCGGCGCTATCTCGACGCTGGTTATCGAACCGTCACCCAATGCCTCGTTCAGTTTCGCCACCAGTTGCGGCGCTATCAGGCGCAGCGCGGCGGCCCAGGTGGACGAATCGGTGCGCACCGTCAGCACCTTGTCGCTTAGGCGCTCGGGCTTGGAGTGCTGCGCGTTGACGTCCCCGGCGATCTCGGGCCAGCGCGCCTGGATCGCCGGGAACGACAGTTGCCAACCGAACTGGCCGGCCAAGTCGGTGACGACCTCGCCCAGGGGCTCCATTTCGCCGGCTTTTCGGCTCGGCAACGATCGCTTCTTCGCGTCTTTCTTCGGGCCAAGACGGGGCGACGGCATCGTCACCATGGATTCGATCAGGTCGCGCGCCAAATCGGTGCCTTCGGTGTCGTCGCCCATGTCACACCTCCTTGACCGAACCCGCTTGTACAAGGAAATTATGCCCGCTCAAGCTGGGCGGGACGTCCTCGCGGACGGCCGCCGTGATGATCGTCTGCTCGGCGGCAACCACCTCGTCCGCCAGACGGGCGCGCCTGGTGGTGTCGAGCTCGGCGAAGACGTCGTCCAGCAGGAGGACGGGTTCGATGCCTTCGGCCCGCAACAGGTTGAACGCCGCCAGACGCCAGGCCAACGCCAATGACCACGCCTCGCCATGGCTGGCGTAACCCTTGGCCGGCAACTCGCCGATCGACAGCTCGATCTCGTCCCGGTGCGGGCCAACCAGGCTGATGCCGCGACGCACCTCGTCCGCCCGCCGCTCGGCCAGCGACTCGCGCAGCAGGGCGGCGATGTCGACGGACGTGGGTGAATCGTCGCCGCGAAGGTAACCCCTCAAAGTTTCTTGGCGCGGTGCATAGACCGCCATTGCGGCGTCGTTGGCGGGCGCGATCGCTTGATAGGACGCCATGAGGTGCGGAGCCAAGTCGGTGATCGTCGCCGCCCTGGCCAGCACTATCTCGGAACCAAACGACGCCAGTTGGGCGTCCCACACGTCCAATGTGGCGGCCGCCTCGGTGTCCAGCCGGCCCCGGGCGGCGGCCGTCTTCAGTAGCGCGTTGCGCTGCCGTATTACCTTGTCATAATCCGCTTTGACGCCCGCCAGGCGCGGCCACCGCGTCACCACAACATCGTCGACGGCGTCGCGCCGCTGAGCGGGGTCACCCTGCACCAAACCCAAATCGTCCGGCGTGAAAGCCACCACCCGAAGCGCCCCGAGCAGGTCGCGGGCCCGCCTTTGCGGCGCCCGGTTGAGTTGGGCCCGATTGGCCGCCCCGGGGTTGATCTCGAGTTCCAGCGTCAGCACCCGGCGGTCATTCAGCCCAGCGACGACCCGAGCGCGCACCACCGCCCGCTCGGCGCCCCGACGCACCAACGGGGCATCCAGACTGACCCTGTGGGACGTCATCGTCGCCAAATAGGCCACAGCTTCAACAATGTTCGTCTTCCCCTGCCCGTTCTGCCCCGTCAACACATTGACCCCCGGGGCAAACTCCAAGTTGGCTTGCTCATAATTGCGGAAGTCGACCAGTTCGACGTCAGTTATGTACATCGGAGCACACTATTTGGAACGGCCAATGCTGATGACCATGACCGTGGCGCGCTCCAGCCGGCCCAGGGCGCCCAGGCACCGTACTCGACGCATGGTCTGGGTGGCCACCAGGCTTGGGTAGGCGTCTGCGCCGTCGCCAGCCCCCACCGACGTGGGCCGAGTGCACGCGAGCGTGCTCGCGGTGCCGAGGCAAAGGAAGGTGTTGACGAACAAAGTGAGGACAATCGGCGTTCCGCACGCCAAGTTGTTTCGCAAAGCCCGCTCCTATTAACAATCAACCAGGCAGGCGCATCAGCATGATGACGTGCTTGTAGTTGGCGTCGGGGTCGACGTCCAGATCTTGTAAGCCTTGCAGAAGGCACGGCTGGCCGGCGCCGGTGAACGATAACAGCACGTATGGCGTGGAGAGTGCGCTCAGAGCGTCCTCAAGGTAGTGCGGGTTGAACCCGGCGGCTGTCAAAG